>JALXFI010000033.1 GCA_027069035.1 bacterium | reverse complement strand
ACAATAAGCCTTTATAAGGACAGGAGGGATGTGCTCGTCGATGGCCTTAATAAGATAGGGTGGATGGTGGAAAAACCCAAAGCTACAATGTTTGTATGGGCTGAAATCCCTGAGGAGTTTGTATCAATGGGTTCTCTTGAATTCTCCAAGTTTCTTCTTAAAGAGGCAAAGGTGGCTGTTTCTCCAGGCATAGGTTTCGGCGAATACGGCGACAGGTATGTAAGATTTGCGCTTGTTGAAAATACACACAGGATAAGACAGGCTGTAAGGGGTATTAAGAACGCTTTTTAAGAGAGGTGAATAAATTGGATAAAATATATGCAGGTTTAATAGGGTTTGGCACTATTGGGGCGGGTGTCGCCAGGGTATTGACTGAGAACACTCAGATAATAAAAGAGAGGCTTGGTGTTGAGCTTGTGCTTAAACGTATCGCCGATCTTGATATAACAAGCGACAGGGGGGTGGAGATAGACAAAGATATCCTCACAACAAATGCTGCGGATATAATAGATGACCCTCAGATATCGATAGTTATCGAACTTGTTGGCGGCTATGAGCCGGCAAAAAGTTTTATTTTATCTGCAATTAAAAAGGGAAAGCATGTTGTTACCGCCAATAAGGCGCTCCTTTCATCGCATGGCAAAGAGATATTTGAAAGCGCATGTAAAAACAATATAGATGTGGCCTTTGAGGCAAGTGTGGGCGGCGGCATTCCCATAATCAAGTCTATAAAAGAAAGTTTATGCGCAAACAGGATAGAATCACTGTATGGAATAATAAACGGCACAGCCAATTATATACTGAGCAAGATGACCAATGAGGGTGACGAGTACGATTCTGCTTTAAAGACGGCACAGTCAAAGGGGTATGCTGAGGCAGACCCCACCTTTGATGTTGAAGGTGTCGATACAGTCCATAAACTTGCCATACTTGTATCCATTTGTTTCGGGGTCAACCTGTTGCCTGATTCGATATTTACGGAGGGCATTACACAGATAACACCTGTTGACATAGAATTTGCGAAGGAATTCGATTACAGGATAAAACTTCTTGCCATAGCCAAGGTTAAGGACGGAGCATTGGATGTGCGCGTCCATCCAACCATGATACCTGCAAATCATCCACTTGCGGGGGTGGATGGGGTTTTTAATGCCATATACATGAAAGGCGACGCATTAGGGCCTGCAATGTTCTTTGGGAAGGGTGCAGGTATGATGCCTACTGCAAGCGCTGTCGTGGGCGATGTTATCGATATAAGTAGAAATATCATCTCCGGTTCACATATGAGAGTTCCGCCGCTTTCATTTATAAATGAGCAAAAAAACATTGATGTTAAGGAAACGGATGATGTAAAGGTTGAGCATTATTTAAGGTTTACCGTCGTTGACAGCCCCGGGGTTCTTTCGGCAATATCCGGCATTCTGGGCGACCATGACATCAGTATCTCTTCCGTTATTCAAAAGGGGAGAAGCGCAAGCGGAGCTGTGCCGGTGGTTGTTACGACTCATCATGCGGTTACAAAGAATCTTAAACACGCCTTAAATAAAATAGACGGGCTTGATGTTGTCCTTGACAGGACGCTTGCCATAAAAATAGAAGACAATCTGGAGGATTAAAGTGATAAAAGAAGGATCAGTGTGGAAAGGAGTTGTAACTGAATTCAGGCAGTATCTTCCTGAAATCAAAGACAGCGCAATAGTAACCCTTTTGGAAGGGAATACCCCTCTCGTAGAAACAAAGAATTTAAGGGATTCTATCAATAAAGACATCCGTCTTTATCTCAAGTATGAAGGGGTTAATCCCACATGCTCCTTTAAAGACAGGGGGATGACCCTTGCCGTGTCAAAGGCGGTGGAGTCGGGTTCAAAGGCGGTCATATGCGCTTCAACAGGCAACACTTCGGCAGCGGCAGGCGCATATGCGGCAAGGGCGGGCATAAAGGCGTATGTCCTGATACCTGAAGGAAAGATAGCGCTTGGAAAACTCTCTCAGGCCATCATGCACGGCGCTCAGGTCATTCAGGTTAAGGGCAACTTTGATGAGGCGCTTACCCTTGTAAGGGAGATTTCCGATAAATATCCAATAACCCTTGTAAACTCGATCAATCCATACAGGATAGAGGGACAAAAAACCGCCGCATTCGAGGTATGCATACACCTGGGAAGAGCGCCTGATTATCACTTTCTCCCTGTAGGCAATGCCGGAAACATAACGGCCTACTGGAAAGGTTATAAAGAATTCAAAGAACTGAAGATAACCGATTCTCTTCCAAAGATGATGGGGTTTCAGGCTGAAGGGGCTGCGCCGATAGTTAACGGAAAGGTCATTGTAAATCCCGAAACGGTTGCAACGGCAATACGAATTGGAAACCCTGCAAGCTGGCAGGGCGCCGTAAGCGCAAGAGACGAGTCTGCCGGTGTAATAAATGCCGTATCCGATGAAGAGATATTAAAGGCATACCACCTTGTTGCAGAAAAGGAGGGCATTTTTTGCGAACCTGCATCGGCTGCGTCCATAGCAGGGGTTATTCAGATGAACAGAAAAAATATCTTTAAAAAAGGCGACACCGTGGTATGCACACTTACCGGACATGGACTTAAAGACCCTGATACTGCAATAAAAAGCTCTGCAGAACCGGTCACAAGACAGGCAAAAGTTGAAGAAATACTTGAAGTAATGGATCTGTAAAATACTTAACCATAATAATCTTTAATAAATATGAAATATATAATAATAATTGGCGACGGGATGGGTGATTATCCCGTGGATGAACTTGGAGGCAGAACTCCTCTTGAGGCGGCAAATATCCCTAATATGGACATGATGGCAAGGGAGGGCACAGGCGGAACGGTCAGGACGATCCCTTCCGGATTCGCTGCGGGCAGTGATGTCGCAAACCTTTCGATACTTGGTTATGCCCCTGAAAAATTCTATACAGGCCGTTCTCCGCTTGAAGCCGCTGCAATGGGTGTGGAGCTTTTGCCGGATGACGTATCGTTCAGATGCAATCTTGTAACCCTTGGCGGGAGTGATGATGGCAGATTTATGGACGACTTTAGCG
>JALXFI010000032.1 GCA_027069035.1 bacterium | reverse complement strand
TTCAAATTTTTCTATTTTCATGCAACCTTTCAACTTTCAACTTTTAACTTTCAACTTTTAACTTCTCAACTTACTCTTCAACTCCCTTGTAAACAAATATCCCTGTATAAAACGAATACCATACCATATGTGTGTTAAAAAGATATAAAACAAGCTGACCAGAGAAATCGCAATGCTTTTTTCCTTATCTCTAATCTGGCAAAAGGCAACAAAAAGCGAAGCAATATACAGTAAGATGCCCGCATAATATAATTTAATAAAAAACAAGTTATCCATAAAAGGCAGAGCAGCGCCAAAAATAAGAAACATTACAAAAAGAGACGGGATAAAATATTTAAATTTCCTTGATGTCTCCGGAAATTTTTTTGCGAAAAATCCTCTGTGCAAGCCATAACGGCTAATTTGCTTAAGATGTTTTTTCAACCCTCCTCTTCTATGATGATATACCAGAACATCCGGGTCATAAATAATTTTTTTGCCACCCTTAATAATATCAAGACACAGTTTTGTGTCTTCACCAGGCCAATATGCAGAATTGAAGCCTCCAATCTGCTCAAATATATCTCTTTTGACCAGCAAATTTACAGAAGGCCAATCATCCACTTCTCTAACACCGCCTGTCGGCCAGTATCTTTCAGGGCTTCCACCTCCTAAAGACGTCAAAAAAACAGCACCGGACACCTTCTGAAAAAACGAATCGTCATCCGGTGTGACAGCAGGCCCGCCGACTGCAGCAACATCAGGGTCATCAAAATGCCTTATGGCATTTGTCAACCAATCACTTCTTGGGTAGGCGTCGTCATCTAAAAATGCAAATATTTCACCATTTGCATACTTAAGGGCAAGGTCTCTTTTTTCCGCAGGGCCAATATTACCGGTAGACACAATCCTTGTTCTTGGAAAGGTTTTTTTGTCATCAAGATCGGAAAAGATAATGATCTCAAAGTCTTCATATTCAAGGTTAATGATATGCGGTATAGACTCCTTAATATAATCATTGATCTCCTTAACCGGAATTATTACAGAAACATACGTCATCTCCCGCCAACACCTTCCGCTCCTGCTTCTCTCACTTGATAAAAGGCCTTTCTGTCTTTATATACCATCCAGAGACTGATTACTGTCAATACAATATCCCCTCTATAGTCTTAACAAATATTTGGGATTCAAGCGCTCGTTCAAAGCGATATGTTACTAAAGTGAGTATCTCATCTTTCACAGAAAAACCCCGTCCTTTTCAACATTCTGATGAAATGGCATTACCCGGTAAAGTGGTGTATTCCAAGCTCTTTTATTAAATAAAATAACAGTGAATACACAGCCTGTTTCGATTTCTATAGGAAAGAGTTGACGACGAAAAAGGTCTTCTCTATTTATGTCAGCATCTCCATCTGTTAAAATAAGCAAATCGTAATCCGATTCTGGGTCGGCATCACCACGCGCCCTTGAACCATAGAGAATTATCTGTGCCGATGGGTCAGCCTTTTTAATAACATTACCACATTTCATTAACAAAACCTTTTCATCTTCCGATATAATCTTAAGTTTTCTCAATTGCTTCATGTCATTTATTCTACTACCTCCATCTCATCCGTTTCATCTCCTTCAGTCCAAATATTCCACCAATCCTCCCCCATCCACATTTTCACAGGATTAATTTTTATTTTTACATAAGTCCAATTATGATTGCTTTCCTATTTACCAGATGTGGAACTCCTTTTTTCAATATTTACAGCAGTTCCTTTTCTTCCAAAAACTTCATCGAATCTATCACAAATTCATGTATAGATTTATTGTCATCGACAAATACATGGCTATCAGGATTATCAAAAGGGTGGCAGTGATATTTACCCCCTTCCGAGTCATACCCATATAATCTTCTATTTTTAAGCACAAGAGCAAGATTGAGCTTGCCTTTTTCAGTATTGTTGTATATCTGAATGAATAATTCGTTGTCTATTAATAGTTTCAGGCTGATAATATTATCGGTTCTGTCTATTTCTATAAGTCGTAGATTATATTTCTCTGCAACATTATCTGTTTCTTCAATAATTTTGTTAATTTCCACTTGAAAGTTCCTTTAATCTCCTTTCCATTGTCTTTATTCCATCTATTGCAAGTTCCCATTCTTGAGCATCAGATTCTACTTCAAAAGTATAACCTGCCTTTTCTACAACCTTTGTTTTTTCAAAACCTTCGAAATCCATACCGTACTTTTTTATGAAGAAATTATCGGTCATCCGATAACGGTTAAGCCTTCTCAGATAGTCCCTTCTAAGGACATCTTTAAGTTCATCGTCTGTCATATCATTTATCTGTTTTTGAAGAACTGCCTTCATAATTATCACCTCCTCTTATCACACTGCTTTTATGTCCTTTCAATTGCTTCATACTGTTCCTTGTCTTTGTCTAAAAACTATATGGGTTTCCGTATGGACACTAATTATTGCTATCCTTAACAGGTATTATTACAGAAACACACGTCATCTCCCGCCAACACCTTCCGCTCCTGCTTCTCTCACTTGATAAAAGGCCTTTCTGTCTTTATATACCATCCAGAGATTTACCGCCACCAGCACAACACCAATACCTATTATAACCGCCACTACGGTCTGTAATGAGTTTTTAAAGAGATTTAACATCGCTATCAATGCAACACAGCCAAACACAAGGGTATAGATAAATTCATTTCTGTTTCTGGCAAGATTAAAACTTATCAAAACGCTTATAACAGCCATAAACATCATGGCCAGTCCGTAAAACTTGAGCATAGGTGCAATTGTGATATACTTATTGCCAAAGAGAACCCTAACGGCAAACTCAGGGAAGAGGTAAAATCCAATCACACCCACAAGTGATATTACTATCGTATATAAAAGACATTTATCCAGTATCTTAAACGAATCGCTGTTTAAGACATGAGATTCTGATACCATGGGAAACATAGCCAGCACAAATGCAGACGGCAGGTAGAGTATGGTCTTGCCTAAAATGGACATAGAGGCATAAAGCCCCGCCTTATCAGGCGAGAATATGTGTTTTACAATAATAAGATCTATAT
>JALXFI010000031.1 GCA_027069035.1 bacterium | reverse complement strand
ATTATACTTCCTCCGCTTAGAGGGCGGCATGACGACATCAAACTCCTTGCAGAGCATTTCGTAAGTATTTTCAATAAAAAGAATTCTAAGAAGATAAAGGGCATCAATCGTGATGCCGTAAAGTGTCTTCAGTCCCATCAATGGAGGGGCAATGTAAGGGAACTCCAGAATGTGATCGAAAGGGCGGTTCTTATGTGCAAGGGAAAGGAACTGCTTCCTCAAGACCTTTTTTATGGAGAAAGGTTTGAAGAGAGCGCAGAACAGGCTGAAAGGGTATCGGAGAAAGGTTCGTTGAGGGATATGGAAAGGGAACTCATACAGAAAACGCTTAGAAGCGCCAACGGCAATAAGACAAAGGCTGCAAATATTCTGGGTATAAGTGTAAGGACGCTCAGAAATAAGATGAAGGAGTACCTATCAGATGGGGTGTCGATACGGTGCAGTTAATATATTTAGTGTTCATACGAAATAAGACAGATAAAGAGTTCTATTGGGCAAAAATTGTCTTCTGAGAGAGAAAAATTTTCCTATTTAGTTATAATATTAGGTTTTGGTTTTTGATATCTAAAATGCGGAGAAGGTCGTTTATATGGCTGCAAGATATGTATTAAGTTTAGATGGCATAAGAATTGCTTTTATAAGTTTATGGTTTAAAGGAAAGAATGGCGGTTTTTTTAAGAGAGAGGACTTAAACTATGATTAAAGGGGTTTTAGGCGGGATAATACCTTTTTTGGAGCGCACCCTTGATGTAAGGGCTGCCCGTCATGAGGTCATTTCATCGAATATTGCCAATGAAGAGACGCCGGGGTATAGGGCGCGTGATGTTGATTTTGAAAAAGAATTAAAGAGCTCTATGAACAGGTCGTCTCTAAGACCGGTTGTAACACATGCCGGACACATCTCAGGTTCTTTGCCACTGAGCTCCGATGTCAGGATTGTTGTAAGCGATGATAGAAAGGCGGGACTTGATGGGAATACGGTAAGTCTTGAGAAAGAGATGGTAAAGGTTACCGAGAATACAATGATGTACAGGACTGCGGTGTCGATGCTTTCAAAGAAATTTCAGATTATAAGAGATGCAATAAAGGAAGGGAGGTAATCTGCGATGTTTACAAGTTATGATATCAGCGCCTCGGGCATGGAGGCGCAAAGGATCAGGCTCAATACGATCTCAAGCAACCTTGCCAATGTAAATACAACCCGTGGTGCGGACGGTAAGCCGTATAGGAGGCGCGATGTGCTCTTTGCCGCTGCACAACGTTTTCCGTCTCAGGGAGGGGAGGGGCTTATACCCGTAAGCGTCAGGGGTATTGTTGAGGATGCGAGGCCTTTTAAGACGGTTTATGAACCCGGTCATCCTGATGCAAATAAAGATGGATATGTACAGCTTCCCAACATAAACCCTATTGAGGAGATGGTCAATATGCTCTCCGCCATAAGGGCATATGAGGCAAATGTCGCTGCTTTTAAATCATCAAAGGATATGATGACAAATGCCCTTGAGATTGGCAAGTAAACATTTGCAGATTATTTAAGCAAAGAGGGAGGTTTTGGTGTCGGATACAATGATAAAAGGTGTATACGATCAGTCCGGACTTATCGGTGATAATGCTTCAACAAAGGCGGCTAAGACTACTGACGACAAGTTTACGGGTATCTTGAAGGACGCCATAAAAAAGGTTGACAATCTTCAGAAAGAGGCCGACGGAGCGATTCAGGAGTTTACACTTGGCAAGGCGCCTCTTCATAAAACTATGATCGCCATTGAAAAGGCCAATCTATCTTTTCAGCTTATGCTTCAGGTAAGGAATAAGATTGTTGATGCCTATCAGGAGATCATGAAGACTCAGGTATGAATATGCCTAAGATAATAGAAAGTTTTCTTGCCCTTAACAATGCCAAAAAGGTTACATACATTGTTATGCTCGGTGCCGGCCTCTGGGCTGTTGCAGCGCTTTTTAACTGGGCGTCTCAACCTCAGTACCAGGTGCTCTACAGTAATCTCTCTCAGGACGATGCGGCCTCTATAGTGGAAGAACTCCAGAGCAGGCGGATCCCTTACAGGGTCGGAGGGGGAGGTGTCGTGTCTGTCCCGCAGGATAAGATTTATGAAACAAGGCTTCAGCTTGCGGGCACAGGGCTTCCCAAAGGCGGAGGGGTAGGTTTTGAGATATTCGATAAAACCGGTTTTGGCGTAAGCGAGTTTACACAAAAGATAAATTATCTAAGGGCTATTCAGGGCGAATTGTCACGAACCATAGGATGGCTTTCTGAAATTGAAACGGCAAGGGTCCATATCGTTGTGCCGGAGAGGAAGATATTCCTTGATGATGAGGATAAAACAAGCGCTTCGGTTGTAGTGAAGTTAAGGGGCGGGCGGAGGCTTAAATACAATCAGGTTCAGGGGATCGTTCATCTTGTTTCAAGCAGTGTTATGGGGCTTCATCCACAAAATGTGACTATTGTGGATACTGAGGGCAACATGCTCACGAAGCCGATGGATGGAGACGGCGTAAATGCCCTTACATCTTCTCAGCTTGAATATCAGCGGGGTGTTGAAAAGGATATAGAGAGAAGGATAAAAGGCATACTTGAGCCTGTTGTTGGTATTGGAAAGGTTAAGGCAAGCGCTTCGGTGGATATTGACTTTAAACGTGTTGAAAAGACCGAAGAGAGGTTCGATCCTGACAGTGTGGCGGTAAGGAGTGAGCAGAGGAATAAAGAGAACTTTTCTGGAGCCGGGGCGGCTCTTGGTGTGCCTGGCGTGCTTTCAAATACTTCTAAGGGTGGGGCAGGCGGCTCTAAGGGATCATCACCGTCACGGTCCAACAGACAGAATGAGGTGATAAACTATGAAATAAGCAAGGTGCTTAGTAAAATTGTAGAGCCAAGCGGCGTTATAAAACGCATGAGTGTGGCCGTCCTTGTTGACGGACGTTATAAAGATGTCGAGAACCCAAAAGGTGAAAAAACAAAAGAATATAGCGCAAGGAGCGATGAAGAGATAAAGAAATTTGAAGGTTTGATCAAAAATGCTATCGGTTTTGTAGCTGAAAGGGGAGATGCGGTTCAGG
>JALXFI010000030.1 GCA_027069035.1 bacterium | reverse complement strand
TGCTTGTTGCGAGTGTCGGGATAGTACATAGGGAAGGGCTGCAAAACAGCGTGGAAGAGCTTGTAAAAGTAGGAGCGAGGATTATCGGGGTTGTGGTTAACAGACTCGACTTTGGTAGCAGATATGGAAAAGCGCATGACGACTATTATCTATCGGAAGATGCAGAAAAAACAAAATTTAATCGTCGTGACGCGCCGTTTGGTCAGTCTTAGGAGTTTTTTTATTACAACAAAGCTGTCCTCTTTTATACGCATATCTATTTTACCTTTCTTGAAGATCATCTCGAAGAAAGTGTTCAAAAGGTCAATACCTGTTTTAAATGATTTAAAAACAATTAGAGGAGGTGTGGGCAATTAATATCAACGATATTAAAAAAGTTCCAAAACCCTGGGGGCATGAAATATGGTGGGCTCAGACGGATAAATACGTAGGAAAGGTCTTACATGTTAAAAAAGGCCAGTCATTGAGCTATCAATACCATAAAGTTAAGGATGAGACTATTTATCTTTACAGTGGTGAAATGTTGTTGCAAATAGAAGAAGTTGGCGAAACGAAAGAGGAATTTACGTTATCCCCTGGTGAGTCTGTAAGAATTAAACCGCTCACTAAACACCGTATGGTAGCGAATGAAGATTGCTATATTTTGGAAGTGTCCACTCCTGAAGTTGAGGACATAGTGAGATTGGAAGATAAATACGGCAGGGTGTGAAACGCTAAAGTAATCGTTATGAATTATTAATTTGGTTAAATCCTCCGTTTATCATCCCATAGACTGATTTCAATAATTTAAATGTGTATCTAGATAGACCTCAGGACATTGATTGGTCATGAACTTGCTAAAATTAAAATCACAAGAGCGATATTCAAAGGTTATGTTTTACAATCGTGCCTCGGACAAGTGGCGATTGGAAGATACGGCTTACATTTTAATTGATATAGTATTTATACTGATAAGCACATCGGTGGTTTTTATCTTCCGATTTGCGCCTGAGCTTTATGTCTATGGTATTCTCGATAACGGTATTTTTTCAATTACTAATTATGAATTCTTTTCTAATTATATAGGATTTCTTGTTCTATATCTTGCCCTTATTGTCCTGCTCTTTAAGAACTACGAACTTTATTCCACAAGTTTGGTCAGGTCGTGGTTGGATGAAGCGATTTTAGTATTTAAATGTATTTCCATAGCCGCGGTAATCCTGATGGTGGTTATGTATTTGTCAAAGCAGCAAGTATCACGATTCCTTGTAATTTCGAGTTGGGCTATGAACATCTTTGCCGTTGTAGGATGGAGGTATATAAAGCGAAGAATCGCTTTAAGCAGGATTAAGAGAGGCGATGGATTGAGGAGAGTTCTTATTGTAGGCGCCGACAGAATAGGACGTAAGCTGGCTGATATCCTTGAAAATAATGATCATCTGGGATTGAAAGTAAACGGCTTTGTAGATGACTACAGAGTGGGCGAGAGGGTTTTAGGTCGGGTTAAGGACTTGCCTATGATTTTGCAGAGTCAATTTATCGATGAAATCTTTGTCACAAGACCCTCTGAGAAGGAATTGGTTAAGAAGGTTACCAAGGAGGCGTTGAGTCATAATGCCGATGTGAAGGTTATCCCGGATTTCCTTGAAGGCATCGTTTCTATGAGCAGTACTTTATCACTTGGGTTTTTTGGTGATTTACCGGTGATGGAAGTATACAGGAAACCTATTCCGGAGCTCGGACTTTTTATCAAAAGGATGATAGATTTTATGTGCGGTGTTGTAATCTTTTTGATTACATTGCCGGTTCTTATTGCAGTTGCTATTGTAATTAAGATAGACTCCCCGGACGGGCCTGTTCTTTATCGTTCCCAGCGAGTGGGTAAGAAAGGGAAATTCTTTAATTGCTACAAGTTCCGCACAATGTTAGCCAATGCGGATGATCTTAAGGAAGATCTCAGAGACCTCAATGAAAGAAGCGGTCCGGTTTTTAAAATTAACAATGATCCACGTATAACGAGGGCTGGTAAGTTCTTAAGAAAATACAGTTTCGATGAGCTGCCCCAGTTGTTTAATCTTCTAAGTGGAGATATGAGTCTTGTAGGACCAAGACCCCATCCGTTAGATGATTTTGAGCTTTACGATATAGAGGATTATCGGAGACTCGATGTAAAGCCCGGGATAACAAGTCTTTGGGCTGTTGAAGCTAGGAATGACCCTTCTTTTGAACGCAATATGGAGCTTGACTTGTATTACATTGAGAACTGGAGCATTTGGCTGGATATAAAAATACTCCTCAAAACCATCCCTACAGTGCTAAAAGGCTCTGGTGTCTGAAGGTGATTATAATCGATTTTATTCTAAAGTGACTTTCTATGTGGACTCATTATCCAATTTTAACTAACCAAAGTGAAAACGATTCTATTAATATAGAGTAGCAACAGTATCGGAGAAACGATTAAAGGCCCCCCAACTCAAGTGAACAATCTTCTAAAGAATATACGTTTCGGCATAAATAGTACTATTGGTAAGAACATAATATCTCTATATTTGTTGCAAATATCCTACTATGTTCTGCCACTTATTACTGTTCCGTATCTTGTCCGTGTGTTAGGGCCGGAGAAGTTCGGTCTAGTAGCCTTCGGACAAAGCCTGATAACATTTTTCGTATTATTTGTTAACTACGGTTTCGATCTCTCTGCGACAAGAGAAATTTCGGTAAAGCGGAAGAGCAATAAAGAAGTGAGCAGTATTTCATGCAGTGTGTGGACTGCTAAAGCCCTTTTATGCGGCATTGGACTGGCGATCCTTTTTTTGTTGATTCTGTTTGTGCCGAAAATAAGCCATAATTCCCCCCTGTTACTAATTTTATACGGTATAGCTGTTGGGAACCTCCTCTTTCCCAACTGGCTTTTCCTTGGGCTGGAGAGGATGAAGGCTATATCTATAATTAATATCTCTATGCGTTCAGTAACTACCGCGGGGGTTTTTGTTCTTATTCGAAACCCCGATGATTACTTGATTTATGCCGGGCTTCTTTCGTTTCAGTGGGTATTTGCTGGAATAACCGGGATTGTTTTCGCAATTGTAAGACTAAAGATCCGTA
>JALXFI010000029.1 GCA_027069035.1 bacterium | reverse complement strand
TCTTCATAAAGACCGTCTTTCTCTTGGATCATGTGTCGGTTAAAAGATATACGCCGAGCGCTGCAAAGGATATGTTCGGCAGCGCTGATGCAAGCAGCGGCGGAAGCATCTCTCCGTAACCTAAAGAGGTGGACAGCGCCTGAAGTATCCAGTATGAAAAACCGAGGCACAGTGAGAGTGTTATGCCGGAGGCAATGCCCGACTTTAACCTTTTAAGACCAAAGGGAATGCCGAGCAGAGCCATAAATATAGAGGCAAAGGGTATTGTGAATTTATTGTATAAATCCACCTTGTAATGGTATGCGTTGTAGCCATCCTCCTCAAGTCTGTTGATATAAGAGTTGAGCCGACGGATGTTGATTGTATTAGTGGACGGATTAAGTGATTTAAGGTCTTCGGGACGCTCCTTTAACGGCAGGGATTTATCGAGCTCAAATTGAGTCGTTAAATGGTCTGCTCCGAATCTTGTAACCTTTGCGCGCGGCGCTCTCCATCTGCCGTCCTTCCAGACGACCTCTCTTGCCTCAATCCTTGCAAGCAATCGTGAATTCCGATTTAATTTGTAGAATGTGAGCCCTTTAAGTATCCTCTTTTCCGGGTTTATAAGCTTTATATTGTATATCCCGTCCCTTCCTTTTAGCCAGACCTTATTGTGTCTGAACACTATCTCAGGCGACTTGCCCTCAACCCATATCCTTTTCATCTCTTCTAATCTTGCGTTTGACTGAGGCAGGACCGTTTCATTCATGATAAAGATAAAGACACTTATTACCGATGCGGAAAGCAGTATCGGTATGGCAATAAGAGCCGAACTTATGCCAAGCGCCTTTGCAGCGATAAGTTCCCTGTTGCGGGAGAGCGTGTTCAGCGTCAACACGGTTGCTATAAGTGTTACAAAGGGGATTATCTGAAAAATTATTGCCGGGGTTTTTAGAAGAAAATATCTTATTATTGTGCCGTATTCGGCATTATGCTCAACAAGGTCGTCAACACGCTCAAAGACTTCAACAACAAGGTAGAGAAGTGTCATTGCCGATAGTGTAAGCAGGAAGAGCTTTGAAAATTCCTTTATGATGTAGCGGGTAAATATCTTCATTATCTTAAAAAGAACGCCTTTAAACGGTCTGTAAGGTCATACAGTCCATCTTCAATTGAAGCGACTATCCTGTTCTTCAGCTCGTGATGAGACTGGTAAAGAAGGTATGCGCCGATCATGGCCGTCACTATATTGGAAGACCAGACTGCAAGCACAGGGTTTATGCTTCCGTTCTCGCCGAGAAACTCTGCAAAAGTAGAAATTATGTAGTATATAAGGATAAGCAGCAATCCGGTTATAAAGCCCCTAAGCCCTCCGCCCTTTCTATTATGATTTCCAAGAGGTATGGCTATCAGAGCAAAAACAAATATGGAAAATGGAAGCACAAATCTTTTATGCAGATCGATTATGTATGGCGAAGGGTTTTCACCATCCGTTTTTTTTCTCTCTATACGTTGGTAAAGTTCACTTATAGAGAGCTCACGGTTTGATCTGTTCTGTTTGTTAATATTTTCAAGCTCCACAGGGTGCAGCACAACCTGATATTTGGTAAAACTTATCTCCCTTAAAACATCCTCTTTACCCTGAGTATATATGGTGCCGTTTTGGAGGTTTAGCACTATCTGATAAGGTTCCTTTGAAAATATTGTGCCTTGCCGGGCTGTTATTATCTTTGGCTGATTCCTGTCTCTTTCATCCGATATAAATATGCCTTCAAGTCTTTTGCCTGAAGATGATGCGGTGTTGGCATAAATAACAAGCCCGCTGAATATATCGTTAAAGGTTTTTTCCCGAATACTCAGGCCGCCCTGCGACGCAATGGTGTAGATTGTATTCTTAAGATTCCTGTTGCCCCATGGAAATGCGGCTATGGTAAGAAACAGGGTTATAAAAAACGGGATTACGGAATACTTAATGACTGGTTTAGTAAGCTGAAGTATACTTATCCCCGATGCCTTAAGGGCGATCATCTCTTTGTCACTGGAAAGACGGTTAAATACGATTAAAATGCTCAAGAGATAGGCTATGGGAACCGTGTATATGAGCATAAAAGGCATGGTGTAGGCAAGGAGTTTTAAAAGCATTAACAGACTTCCCCCTTTATTTATGATTATGTCCACCATTGTAAGGAGTTTGCCTACCAAAGACACCATGGTCAGGATAAAGGCTGTAAGAAGAAAAAAATGTGTTATTTCCTTATACAGGTATCGATTGAATATCTTTAGCATGATTCGATATTACATTAAATAGTCTGATATGTAAATAGTCTGCTTACTCCCAAATCCCACTATATCGAGATTTGGGTTATATGTTTATCTTTACTCTGCCTTTAAGTTTTGATATCTTTATACGGAATAAAATATTGTCCATTGGGTGCAGACCTTTTGCACAGTGGCTGGAGATAGACGGCAGAAATTTTCAATGCCTGAAATCCTTATGGCAACCTTGTTTCAACAGGAGGTTTAAAAAATGAATAGCAGCAATAAAAATGCATTTGCCAAAAAAAAGATATTGCTTGTAGATGACGTAAGACTATTTCTGGAGATGGAAAAGACCTTTCTTAACAGAAAAAATCTTACCATATTTACTGCAACATCCGGTGAAGATGCGCTCGGTATTCATAAAAAAGAACATGTTGATCTTATACTGCTTGATTTCCATATGCCTGGTATGCGAGGGGATGAAGTCTGTAAAAGAATAAGGAATGACGATACTCTAAAGGATGTCTCGGTGATTATGGTTACAACAAGTTCAAAACCAGATGACGTAGAGATATGCAAGGACGCAGGGGCAAACGACTACATCACGAAACCCATCGACCCCAAATTATTGCTTACAAAGATAAGCACTCTGCTAAATGTTCCGATAAGAAAGAACATGCGTATCCTTATCAGGGTTAAAGTGGAAGGGAGAAATCAGGCGCCTTTCTTTGGCAATACGGTTGATATAAGCCTTGCCGGTCTGTTGATAGAAGCCGACAGGGAATTACATATGGGAGACACTCTGGAAGTCTCTCTTGTGCTTCCCGATAATGATGCGCCGCTAACCGTCAAAGGAACAATTGTCCGTATCGCCGGCGCAAAGACAGGTAAAGGGTTTAGATACGGCGTCAAATTTTCTGGACTCGACTGGAAACAAAACGGCATCTTAAAGACATTTATAGAGAGCAAAACCATCGGACTGCCTTAAATGTTTTTCAACCGAAATTTATCAGGCGACCGTTATTGGTTGTCTTTATGTCCCTCTGTTATTCCCCCTGTTTCTTTTTAACCCTTTATTTTGTCAAATGTGTAGACGCGACCCCTTTTGTTACAAGGCGGGAAGTTTAACTGTAAAGGTAGTGCCTCTACCATATTTACTCTTTACACTTATGCTGCCGTTATGGGCATCAACAATCTCCTTACATATACTTAACCCTAGCCCGCTGCCTCCTTCAGCACGTGTCCTTGCTTTATCCACCCTGTAAAAACGATCAAATATATGAGGTATGTTTTTCTCCTCTATGCCTATCCCTGTGTCAGACACCACTAAATTCGCAAAGCCATCAACTCTGTGAAGAGAGATTGAAACAGCGCCGCCGTCACTATTGTACTTTATGGCATTATCTATCAGATTGAGTATAAGCCTTCTTAATTTCACAGGGTCGCCCTTAACAATAAGTTTTGAATTATTAATAAGCGAAACCGTTACATTCTTATCTCTTGCAAGGAGTTTAGCCTGTTCAAACTTCTCACTTATTATATCATGGAGCCTTACTTCCTTCATCTCAAACCTCTCGCCGCCCCTGTCCATCCTTGTAAGCATGAGAAGATCACTGACGATAAGGGACATACGGTTTGTTTCCTCAAGATTGCTTTTAAGCACATTTATAAGACCATCCACACTGCGCTCCGTCTTTAGCGCCACCTCAATCTCACCCTTAAGTATCGTAAGAGGAGTACGGAGTTCATGAGACGCATCACTGGTAAATTGTTTGACCTTGTTAAAAGATGACTCCAGTCTTGCTATCATCTCATTGAAAGTCTCTGCAAGTCTTCCTATCTCGTCCCTGGGGCCTTTAATCACAAGCCTCTCATTTAGATTTTTTATGCCTATCTTTCTTGCAGCGGAGGTTATATCATCAACTGGTTTTAATGCGCCGTTGGCCATAAACCAGCCGATAATGCTTGCCAATATTATCCCAAGGGGTATAACAATATATAAAATATATAAGAGGCTTGCCAGGGTATCCAGGTTACTTTCAAGTGAAGAACCAACCTGTATGAGATTGATCATTATCCCTTTGTTCATTATTGGATAAGTAATTACCCTTATAGGATAACGGCCGACAATGTTTACGGTTTCATATGTTATCTTACCCTTTAAGGCATTATGGAATGCCTCATTGGAAAGAGGTATCTTAAATCCCTTTAAAGAAGAGGATTTGGGGCCTACCCTGCCGGATTGGTCCATGATCTGTATGAATTTACCGGCAGTCCTTATACCAAAGAATTTTTCGAGTATCTGATCGAAATTTTGAGGAAGACCAAGAGAACTTGAAGGCCTGAGCACCGTCTTTGAGATGATCTGCGCAACCGCTTTGGTCCTTGTATCGGTTGCGTCAAGAAGACTTTTTGATAGGGTGATATAGAGGAACCATCCAAAAAAAATTAATTCCGTTCCTAAAAGAAGCGCATATAGAAGTGTAAGTTTCGCCTTTATTCCCAAGTTGAACAAAATCAGACCTCAATCTTCCTTGTTAAATTTCCAGACTTCTTATGAAGGATATCCCGGAAAGGGTCTGCATACAGGCCAAAAGGCGGGGCTACTCATCTTTAAGTATATATCCCACCCCTCTTATAGTATGGATTAATTTTCTTTCAAAATCCTTGTCCACTTTGTTCCTAAGATGGTTGACATATACATCTATTATATTTGAGAAGGTATCGAAATCATACTCCCATACATGTTCCGATATCATGGTTCTCGTAAGAACCCTCTCGGGGTTTCTTAAAAAATATTCAAGCAGAGAATACTCCTTTGCCGTAAGTTCTATCTCCCTTTCATCCCTTTGCGCTTTACGTGTCATTGGATTTAAAACAAGGTCGGAATACTTAAGTTCACCGGTTCCCTCCGTTTGCCCCCTTCTTAGGAGCACCCTCACCCTTGCAAGAAACTCCTCATAGGCAAAAGGTTTTGTAAGGTAATCGTCTGCTCCGGCATCGAGCGCCTCAACCTTCTCCTCGGTAGCACCCTTTGCAGTCAGGATAAGAACAGGTATGCGAATATCCTTCTCTCTCAGGTCCTTTAATATGTCTATGCCATTCTTTCTCGGCAGCATGATATCAAGAACAATTACATCGTAATCGTTGTTCTGGGCAAGGAACTCCCCCTCCACGCCGTCGTAAGCAACATCCACGGCATACCCCTCGGACTGGAGTCCCTTTCTTATAAAACTTGCCACCTTTTTCTCATCCTCTACAACAAGAATTCTCATAAACAGACCTCTTAAACAAATAAAACATTCATGCCGACTTATCGACTCAAAGAGGGATAAACATATTCGCGTATCTCTATTTCACTCGAACCCTTGAATCCTCGAATCCTAATTATATACCTCCTCACTGTTTAAGCGGGAGCACCTTATCGATTACCAATGCATCGGCCTTACCCAACAGGACAACGGTCAGTCGTTCCAATCGTATTATATCATCTGCAAGCATTTTAATATCTTCGGCCGAAACAGCCTCTATCTTTTCAATTATCTCTTCAGGACTTACATGTCTCTTGTGGTACATATCATCCTTTGCCAATTTTACCATCTTACTGTCAGAACTTTCCAGTCCAAGAAGGAGATTCCCCTTCAATTGTTCCTTTGCCCTGTGGAGTTCGGAGTCCTCTACAATCTCATCCTTAAACCTAATAAGTTCATCAATGGCCACCTTAAAGACATCACCATAACTATCATTGCCTGTCCCTGCATAAATGGTCAATGCGCCTGTATCAATAAAACTGTTGAGATACGAGAACACGGAATAGGCAAGCCCCCTTTTTTCTCTTATCTCCTGAAATAGCCTTGAACTCATGCCTCCTCCCAGTATTGTATTTAACAAATGCATGACATACCTCTGGGAATGGCTTCTGCTAAGAGAAGGAAGGCCTAAACACAGATGCACCTGCTCAAGTTCTTTTTCTTCTACATGAACGCCAAAGTACGGAAGTGGCTCGGATAAATTCCTTTCAGAACCCTTATACTCTACACCGCCAAGAACACCATTTATCATATTCACAATATCCTTATGTCTCACATTGCCTGCAACAGTGATAAGAACAGGGGATTTAAGATAAAACTCTTCATAGCACGATACAAGGGCATCTCTTGTAACAGAAGAAATATCAGGGGCCGTTCCAAGGATGGGATTGCCAAGGGGGTGTCCCTGCCACAGGTTCTTTGTAAAAAGATCATGGATAAGGTCATCGGGCGTATCCTCAACCATATTGATCTCTTGAAGGATAACCATACGTTCCTTATTAAGCTCTTTTTCGTGAAAAAGGGAGTTCAAGTAGATATCGGCGAGGAGTTCTATGCCAAGCTCAATGTCGCTGCTAAGGACCTTTGTATAGAAACATGTGTGCTCCTTACTTGTAAACGCATTGAGAACTCCGCCTACCGAGTCTATCTCCCTTGCTATATCAAGGGCGCTCCTTTTTTTGGTACCCTTAAAAAGCATGTGTTCAATAAAATGGGATATACCGCTTTTTTTCCCCTCTTCATCCCTTGATCCCCTGCCAACCCATACACCGAGCGAGGCAGACAGGAGATGAGGGACTTGTTCGGTTATTATCTTTATCCCGTTATCTAACAGAGTTGTCTCAGACATTCACGCCGGTATCCTTTTTTTCCATATCGTGAAGCGCCTCTTTGCGGCTCAACCTTATCTTGCCCTGTCTGTCTATCTCTATAACCTTGACAGGGACATCGTCGCCTTCTTTAAGGACATCTGTAACCGTCTTTACCCTTGTATCACAGAGCTGCGAGATATGCACGAGGCCTTCGGTACCGGGAAATATCTCTACAAATGCCCCAAAATCAACCACCTTCTTTACCTTGCCTGAGTATATCTTCCCTACTTCGGCCTCCTGAGTAATCGTCTCTATCATAGCAATAGCCCTTTGAGCCGACTCCACATCGATCGATGCCACATTGACCCTTCCGGTATCATCTATATCTACCTTTGCTCCGGTCATTTCGATTATCTTCTTTATATTCTTTCCGCCCGGTCCTATGATATCCCTTATCTTGTCGGTCTTTACTTGAATCGTAAATATACGCGGCGCAAAATCAGAGAGTTCCTCACGCGGACGAGAGAGCTCTTCAGACATCTTTTGAAGGATATGAAGCCTCCCTTCCAATGCCTGAGAAAGGGCATCATTCAATATCTCCTTAGAAACACCGCCTATCTTTATATCCATCTGAAGGGCAGTTATGCCGTCTTTTGTACCGGCCACCTTAAAGTCCATATCCCCAAGATGGTCTTCATCTCCAAGTATATCCGTAAGTATAGCCACATCATCCCCTTCTTTGATAAGTCCCATTGCTATACCAGCCACAGGGGCGCTTATAGGCACACCCGCATCCATAAGAGAGAGACTTCCGCCGCATACCGAGGCCATGGATGACGAGCCGTTTGATTCAAGCACCTCTGAGACCACACGTATTGTGTAAGGAAAATCATCATTGTCAGGCAAGACCGGTGTAATTGCCCTTTCGGCAAGAGCGCCATGTCCCACCTCTCTTCTGCCTGGCCCTCTTAATACCCTTACTTCTCCAACGGAAAATGGAGGAAAGTTATAATGAAGCATAAAAGACTTGGAAGTATCCGAAAGAAGGGCATCTATTCTCTGCTCATCATTTGCAGTGCCAAGTGTTGTAACTACAAGCGCCTGGGTCTCACCCCTGGTAAATATACTTGAGCCATGGGTTCTCGGCAGCACACCGGTTTCACAGGTTATAGGCCTTACATCCCTTGTTCCTCTGGAATCTATACGTTTGCCTTCCTTAAGTATCGCCTGCCTCATTACACCCTTCTTTAGATCTCCAAAATAACCTTTTATCTTGCTTTCCTTCTTTTCATCCTCTCCGCTAAACTGCTCTATTGCATCATTGAGTATCTCGTCAAGTCTCTTATATCTTGCAAGCTTATCCTTAATAGTAAGGGCGCCTTCTATCTTTTCTTTATAAAGAGAGGCTATCTTTGACTTAAGCTCATCGTCCTCCTGAGGCTCTGTAACGGAGAGTTTATTCCTGCCCACATCTTCTCTTATCTTTTCCTGAAGATCTATAATCGGCTGCATCTCTTTATGGGCAAAAAACAGGGCATCCAGGGCATCGGTTTCCTTCACCATCCTGGCGCCGCCTTCAACCATGATAATCGCATCCCTGCTTCCGGCAACGATAAAATTAAGATCACTCTCTTCCTGTTCCAATAAGGACGGATTGCATACAAGTTCTCCGCCTATTCTTCCAACCCTCACACCTGCAATAGGCCCTGCAAACGGTATATTTGAAACCTCTAATGCAGCAGATGCCCCAATAAGGGCAACTATATCAGGATCATTTTCTCTGTCGGCGGAAAGCACCGTTGCGATCACCTGTATCTCATTGTGGAAACCCCTGGGAAACAACGGGCGCACAGGCCTGTCGATAAGTCTTGATGTAAGCACTTCTTTCTCAGTAGGACGCCCCTCTCTTCTAAAAAAACTGCCTGGTATCTTACCGGCTGCGTAGGTCATCTCCTGATAATTAACCGTAAGGGGCAAAAAATCAACATCATCTCTCGACTCCTTTGAGACAACAGCCGTAACAAGAACGACTGTATCACCGTATCTGACAACAACCGACCCATCGGCCTGACGGGCGACCCCGCCCGTCTCTATCTTAAGGGGC
>JALXFI010000028.1 GCA_027069035.1 bacterium | reverse complement strand
GGGATTACCACTGGCTTACATTTGCCTACTTCATGACATTGCTTGCCTCTCTTTGTTTTGTAAAACAATCAAAGTGCGTTTATAAGTTTGTTTCACTTATTGCGGTGATTGCAGTCGCCTTTTATGTATTCCATGGAAATGGATTATTTAAACCATATTTCGGGTTTGCGGATGAAGTCCCCAAAAAAGGAAGACCTGACAAGATCGCCCGTTTTTTAAAAGAAAACTTAAGACCGGGTGACACGGTGCAGCCGCTTGACTGGGCGCGGGGCGGGGCGGTTCACGGCATGCTGATGGCCGAGGCACGGATTGCCACCCCGTTTATATACTACTTTCATTTCTTCCACCATGTCTCTAACCCGTACATACGGAACCTGCGCGGCCGTTTTTTAAAAAGCATGTATAAGGCAAAACCAAGGTTTGTGATAGAGATAATACCTGAATGGCCATGGGTAAGCGGCCCGGATACCACACAGCGATTTGCGGAGATGGAGGAATTCCTTAAGCGATACTATCTTGTCAGGGTGCGTGGCAAGGGCTACTTGATCCATGAACTTAAAAAAACATAATTGGCACACCCCTATGTCAGAACATATTAAAACAGTCTTTGACAGATATCTGTTTGAGATAATATTTATCCCTGTCCTGATTCTGATTGCATTGATCGTCTCCATTGCCCTTGAGATACCTAATGACGATACATATATCTATCTGGTTTATGTGAAAAACCTTCTTGCAGGCAATGGACTTACCTATAACGGCACGGTGGTAGAGGGCTACAGCAGCCCCCTGTGGATGGCGCTGCTGAGCCTGCTTGGATACTCAGGGTATGATCCCTTTGCACTCAGTCAGGCGGCAAGCCTCGTCTTTGCCCTTGCAAGTGTTGTTCTTACATATAGTTGCAGCAGAAGGCTCAAGCTTGGGAAAGAACTCTCTTTGCTGCCCGCATTCCTGCTGGCTCTTTCAGGAGATACGGGGGTCTATGCCCTGAGCGGGCTGGAGACCTTCTGTTTTACCTTCTTTTTATTATTATCCTTTTTTGTTTACAGAGGGATAAAGGAAGGCAGCCATCTTAAATCCACCTTACTGCCCATTATACTTGGAACAGCCTCGTGGGTAAGGCCGGAAGGCATGCTTCTGTTTGTAGTATTCCTTATCTGCATTATTATCAAGCAAGGGCTGCTGTCTTCGGAAAGGGATTATCCGCCTGCCATAAAAGATGCGGTCAGGTTTGTATCCATATTTACTATTACCATACTTCCACTTTTTGCCGTCAGGTACCTGTACTATGGAGAGCTTCTTCCAAATACCTATTACGCAAAGGCAAATGCGGGATTTGACAATATTCACCTCGGGCTCGATTACTTTAAGTATTATCTGGCAAACCTTTCTTTATTTAAGTTTCTTATAATACCTCTTTTATTGTACGGTCTGGTCTTTAAGTGGCGGACATTTTTTGTGGAATATACATTCCTTGCCGTATGGACGCTCTATATCATTATAATAGGGGGGGATAATCTGATCGGGACAAGGGTCCTTGTCCCGATCTCCCCTGTATTATTTATCCTTGTTATCCATACGCTTAACGATATCTTTAATCAGATAAGCTCGAGAGGGGCTTCTTTTTTTCATGCGGTACGTACCCCTTTAATTATGTTTATAGGGCTTACGATGGGCGCCTGCCTGTTTTATACCTACATAAATCATCCAGCATATATAACACACACTACAGACATGAAGAGATGGATGCAGACATGGGAGAGGGTCGGCAAATATCTGAGGGATAATTTTAGTAAGGACACCCTTGTTGCAGTTGGACCCGCCGGGAGCATCCCGTATTATTCAGGGATGCCGACCATCGACATGTTTGGCCTGAATGACCCTTATATCGCTCATCACGGCAAACGCGACCGCTCGCTCAAGTTCGGGCATCAGGCGGGAGACGGCGAATATGTCCTTTCAAGGATGCCGGACATTATAGTTATAGGATACGCAGCGGGGTTTATCTCTCAAAGAGAGATACTTAACAGTCCTATCTTAAAAAGCGATTATAAAAAAATCTCCGTCAAAGGGATTGACCCAAACTTCCTGATCTATGCGGCTAAATCCGACGGCAAAAGCAAATTGCAGCATAAAAGATATAGCAGAGAGGAGCAGAGCCGACTGGAACGTCTCCTTGCCCTGCCATATCTTACATACAGCACGGAAAGCTCGCCGGATAATATCTCCGGTGTCGTTAAATATAATCGCTCATCGGCCTATGATGGATACAATCTCTATTACAGAGTGCCGCTGAATGAGGCATATCTTATGGACATGGAGGGAAGGGTTGTTCATACATGGAGATGGCCCCAATACGCAAAGAAGAATGCATGGCAGGCGATAGAGATGCTGGACAATGGCGATCTTCTTGTTGCGTGTCTCCCCTGCGGACTGTTAAAGATCGACTGGAACTCGAATATCATCTTTCAAAATAAAGACTTATCCCCCCACCATGATATAGATGTCCTGCCTGACAGGACCCTGCTCGTGCTCAATCGCAGGTTCCAGCGTTACAGGGGGGAGGAAGTGGCATTTGACGAGATAATTCATTTAACGGAAAACGGCACACCGATCTCTCGCTGGTCTACATTTGAAAATCGAAAATATCTTAAACAATTTCACAACCCTTCATTGCTTGATAGTGAAGAGTTTATTACAGAAAAAACGAAGAAAAGGTATAAGAAATTTTTGAAGGAGAAGTTTGGAGTTACCAAGTTCCTGAAGTTTGACTACTACCATGCCAATACGATATCCGCCCTGCCTCAAACACCGCTGGGCGTAAGGGACAGGCGATTTCAAGAGGGCAACCGGCTTGTATGCTTCAGGAATGTAGACCTGCTTGTTATTATTGATAAAGACACCGGAAAGATCGTCTGGTCATGGGGTCCCGGAAACATCGTGCTTCCACATATGCCGACCATGCTGAACAACGGCAACATCCTTATCTTTGACAATCAGGGTAATGGAGGATACTCAAGGGTTATAGAGTTAGAGCCTGTAACAAAAAAGATTGTATGGGAGTACAAAGGCTCTCCCCCCGAATCTTTTCATTCAAAGTGGAGGGGCTCTGCCCAGAGGCTTCCAAACGGCAATACATTTATCCTTGAATCCGACAGGGGCAGGGCGATTGAGGTGACACCGGGGAAAGAGATAGTATGGGAATGGCTCAATCCCGATATGGAACCAAATAAAAAACGCCACAGGAGCATCTATAGAATGATGCGGGTTGACAGGGATATTGTGGACGGGTTATTGAAAACGGATATAGACAGGTAAACAATATGCCCCCAAACCCTGCCTCTGTTCTTTAGTGCAAGTATTCAAACCCCGCCATATCGGGATTTGGGTAAACACCCGATTATTGTAAGTATTTACCAAGCTCCTTTACAATATCCTTTTGCAGGCGCTCGGTAAATATGAACCGAAACTCTATCCAGTTCATCTCCTGCAACGTAGTGCGCACAGGCATGGCCGTGGCAGTAAAATATATGCTGTAGTTTCTTTCCAGTTCAGGTGTCGTCTTGTATATGGAGTTCAGTATCTGTTCAGACCAGTCCTGCATGTGTTGTCTTACCTTTATATTAACATTTACATCATTGGTGCGGGGTATCTTTCTGTTAACCAGAATAAGGTCAATATACGGACTGATGTCCGGGTCCTTTAATATCGCTAAAAAGATACTGCCAAGTTTGCCAAGTATAGCCGAAGAAGATGACCTTTCCTGAGGGGACATAATCCTTAGAACAGATTCATGAATTATGATCGAGTTAAGTGTTGACCTTATGACATTTGTATTGCTGTTGCCAAATTCTTTTATAAGAAGTTTGTTGAGTTTAAGAGCAAAGGTTATCTTTGGACGCGAGACGGCTATTATCGGCTCTATAAACCTTTGAAATTTTTCCGCCCTGTTATACATCATTGCGCTTAAAAGCAGGAGTCCCACAAGCGTCAGACTAAACAACAGTCCTAATGGGATATTATATTTTTTATCGTGGTTGTTTCCCATCTTTATTACTCTTCAAGTAATTTGAGTTTTGAATCCGCTTTACTGAAATCTCTTTTCTTGATTTTAGAGGGATGGTGGATCGCAAGGTTTCTGAGCCTCACCAAATCATAAAAAACTTTTTCTTCAAAAGGGGTTATCATGTCAGAATCTCTAAGCTCATTTAAACAGACATTAAGCGAAGAAAATGAACTGCCTAACACCTTTTTTGTAAATGCCTTTAGTCTGGTTTCCAAAAAATATCCCATAAGGAGGGAACCTGAGATATTGTCTCCCTTTTCAATATGTTTGAGCGCCTGGCTTAGTGAGATGGATTCCCTGAAGATATTGATGTTTTCCTTTGACTCATGTTCTCCGGGGCTAAGGCTTTGTATCTTTTTATAAATATCGAGGCATTTGTCAACCAATCCCTGCTCCATGTACGACTCGGCAAGGAGGAAAAGGTCTCGCAGATTACCGGCCACTTCAGTCCCTTTTAGGGCAAAGGAATAGGCATTCTGCAACGCCTCCGTTTTATCGTCTTTTTTATCTATGACATCAAAATGTCTGCTCCAGCGTTTGCCCTTCAAAACATTATCCTTGGTAAACCGGAACAGTTGTTCGGTAACCTCGCTTTTGTTAAGTCTGCCGCTTATAACAATAATATTCAAAGTCGGATAACTCTCAAACAGGTCCGGCAGGGCGTCGATCCCTGCGTTCATCCGGTCAAACTGGATGTCCAGTGTCAGGAGATCAAAATACTGTGAATCCAAATGTTTTATCGCCTCGCCTACGCTCACGGCCTCATAGAATCTCAGGTCTTTTTCCATTGTGCCAAGGGCGCGTTTAATCTCCCTTTTCAAAAGTTCTCTGTCTTCGTAATCATCATCTGCGATAAGAACCTTAAACATAGATATCCTCTTTAACAAACGGAAGGTTGATTATTATCTCCGTGCCGTTTGCAGGTTTGGTAAACTCTTTGCCCACCTTTATCTTTCCGGCATGAAGCCCAATGACATATTTGGCAAAATAAAGCCCCCGTCCCCAGCCATCTTTATTAAAACCCTTGCCTTTATAAAAACACCTATCCTGTTCGACTTCATCCATCCCAATCCCGCAGTCTTTGAATATAAGTGTCAGGTATCGCCTTGAACCGTCGGTGTCAATGCTGAAGGATACGGTAAGCTGCGCGTGTTCCTGAGCCGGTTTCTTGTATTTGATAGAATTATCGATGAGATTTTCAAAGACGGTCTTGATCAGTGTGCGCGATGCATAGATTACAGGTGAATATTCGCTTTTTACAACCCTCATATCAATCAGATCATTGTTCTGGTTTGAAAGTTGAAGAAGCATTTCCATAAGGTCAACCCTTTCAAAATGCACCAATCCCTGTTCTCTTTTGTCTGATATCTTTTTAAATATATCAATGTCGGCAAAGAGCTTATCCATGTTATGGGCAATCTTTTCCCTTTCATCCTGAGCAATGTCATGAAGCAGGTCTATCCTGCGTTTAATCCTTCCAAGATTGTTCTTAAACTCATGCCCGATGGTCGATGAAATATACTGAATAAACTCATTACGGCGGACAATCTCCTGATTCTTAAGTCTCAATAACTTGTTTTCTTCCGTCCGTCTCTGTTTTTGCTGATAAAATAAAGTCAGGTGAAAGGTTAATATGCCAAGCAGAAAGAGCATTAATAAAAGGGCGATATTCGACAGCCGGTATGAAGATTCAAGCATGTCCTGCATAATTATTAAAGGTTCTCCAATGCTGTGGTTGGTAAAGTTATAGTGGATATTTTGCCATGGCATAAGCCAGTTATTTAAGATATTTAAAGGTGCAAAAGACCAGTTAAAATAAAATGCAACCACCACAAACCAGACAAGTATAAGCGCTGATAAAAGCAGTATTTGTTTGATTATATTAAATATATTCTGCATAAATCAAATCCGGTATGATTTCCAAAAACCTGAATCTGTTTTTGGATAATTGCCGATTATGTGTTGTTTAGCGGCAGAGCACTCACAGTGCGTCCTGCCACATTTTAACTTTATATCTACAGATTATAGCAAAAAACGAAAAAACTCAATTCCAAACCATCTTATAACCGGTTATTTATTATGGAATTCTGCATTGAAATTCATTTGAGTGAGAAAATCCTTTGATGCGAATATCTTAAACTCCGTTGGGACACCCCTGATGTAAAAGGGGAAATAATTTTCATGGAAGATCGGACTGTTGTATATCTCCCGTTTTGATATCGCATAGGCATTCCTGCCAAGAATAATCAGAGCAGGCTTTTTTGACAGGACATAGCGCCCGTCTCCCGCCTGATGTGCAAAGGCTATCTTAAAATCCTTTTTACCGTAATGGGCAATATAGTAGTTATTGATTCCAAAAAAATCAATGGCAGGCAGCTCGGAGTAATAAGGGATCATCCCTGCCGCCCCTACCGCGATAAGCGTATCAGGAGGGACGTTTTCTTTAAGGTATTTTCCGATAAGTGTCCATGTAGCGGCGTTTCTCTTCATTACAGGTATATGCCATGCATTCTCGGAATTATGGATATAATTATTGAGGAAAAGTGTTGCAACGCCTATCCCGGAAAGTACAGAAAGGGTTGTTATTAGCCTGCCATATCTTTTAAGGTTATAAATTCTGTTTAAAAGTTCCTTAAGGCTTGAAACCGATAAGATATAGATGAAAGGATAGACAGGCATGAATACTCTGCCACCGACCATATTGTCTCCGCCGACAGCCGCAATATAAATGAGCCAGCAAAAGATGAAGCTGGTCTCCGGCAAGACATCCCTCCAGTGTCTGATCAAATATATAATGAAGACAAAAACAGCGGCATAAATTAAATAAGAGAAGTTTGAGAAATTGGATATAAGGTACTCGAGCCCGTGAGGAAGGTTCTTAAGCCCTGCATTTGCTTTAGCATAATAGGTGTTTGGAAGGAGTTCACCATGATAATATATGTACCTGAATATGAATAACGGCAAAATGGTTGCCGCATATATGGCAAAAAACTTTAACACATGATTACAGCTCCATTTCTTTCTGTTTCTTATAAGAAGCGCAGCATAGATTATGACTGTGATAAACATTCCTTCGGGACGCACCCAGGAGGTAATGCCTAAAACAAAAGGCAGCAAATAAGAGACTAAGGGCGTTTTAAGATTTGAAACCATATAGAATGATAAGAGGATAAAAAATACAAAGCAGTTGGTCTCCAGGCCGCTCAGGGCATAGACACCCATATCCCCTGAAGAGGCAAGAAGCATGGCAGGGATGAAGGCCGTCCATTTTTCAAACCCTGTTTTAAGTCCATAGAGATAGGTCAATATGACAGCCCCAAAGGCAAAGACAAGACTCAAACCCTGCGCAAGACAGACCGGATCTATCCCTGTAAGACCCAGCAGGGAAAGCAACCCTATCCAGAATGGACTTGTATATCCCTCAACAACCATTCCGTTGTAAGTAAGGCCGTTGCCGCTTAAGAGGTTCTTGACATAGACAAGAAAGATATAGGCATCGTCATTGGGAGTTTTAAGATATGTGGCCATTGAGGCCGTAACGGCGAGCAGGATTGTGATATAAAAAAAATCTTTTGAATGTCTTTTTATTAGATCATCCACCTTTTTTTACAGACCTTTCCGCAGAGGATAATTGAAACCTATCCTTAATAACCGGTACGGTGAGAAAGAAAATCGCCGAGAACACAGCAGTTAAAGATGTATTACCAATTTCAAATCCCGCTATCGCGGGATTTGGGTTAAGTGTCTTTTTTGACAAAAATACTCCACTCCCCTACATTTGTCTCTCTATAATGGGTATGCAGCCAGCGCATAAGCTCACCTTTAAATCTGCCCATCGTATATCCTAATGCAATAATGGAGGGGTTGTATTCCTCTAACCCCTTGAGCCAGCCTTTGAAACCGCCTGGGGTATTGGCATCAATGTGGTTGTCAATGCCGAATGTGATAAAAACATAACGGTTTTGATTGGTCATATGAAGCAATGACAGTATAGACGGCCTGCCGATCGATAAAAGTTTACCGCCTTCTCCCAAGTGTGCTCTTACCTGATTTGCCCATAAACGCTGCCGCTCAAGCCCTTTTTCAGAGGTCAGGCGATAATTTATTGCAGCAGACACTATTAAGATTGTACACACAAAGATAAAACATGCCATGGAAAGGGTGTGACCGACATGCTTTATCCCTGACACATAATCTAAGAACATATATAAAAACATAGCAAAACCTATTGCGGCATAAGGGAGAAAAACAAAAAAATCTACATAGCCCTGAAAATCGAATATTGACCAGATAACCGGGGCGGGGAATGAAAGAAGAACGACTGCAAAGGGATCGTTAGAAAGCAGGCTATAGATGTTTCTTCCATGCAATCCCATGCGCCGCACATACAGTATGGATACCATCAAGAGTCCTATAATCAGAGGTGCAAACATGAGCGTATAGCCATTATAGATTGCCTTTATCGGTCTTGTGATATCGTTTAATGGGTAAAAATATCCCCTGTCCAGGTGAAGTATGTTAAAGAAGATTGCGCCGTCGACAAGTTCAAAAAAAGCGCCTTTGTACAGAAAATACAGGGATACTATGATTATCGGCATTAATATGCCGGAGACGGCGTGGACGGTATTTCTTATACGTTCCTGTCTGCCTTTTGCCTGTATGACGGCAAGCAAAAGGGTCACCACGGGATAGACTGCCATCGGCTGCCAGGTAAGAAAAGAAAGCGATCCGAAAAAACCTGCCCAAAACCACCTCTTCCGGACGGTCAGAAGGATAGCAAGAACCTCAAAAAATGTCATAGGAATTTTTGCCTGAGGGCCTGATGCTGCATGTCTTACAAACCCCCAGAATCCGATAAAAACAAGGGCCGCCAGTATTCCTGTCCAATGGGATTCAAAGAGAG
>JALXFI010000027.1 GCA_027069035.1 bacterium | reverse complement strand
CCGCAGTTTGAGGGACAAACAAAAACAAAACTTGGAAACAGCGAAATTAAGGGATATGTGGAATCTCTTATAAATGAAAAACTCGGCATGTTTTTAGAAGAAAACCCATCCATTGCAAGAAATATAATAGGCAAGGCGCTTGATGCCGCAAGGGCGCGTGAAGCGGCGCGTAAGGCAAAAGAACTTACAAGAAGAAAGGGGGCTTTAGACTCGGCCTCTCTACCCGGAAAACTTGCAGATTGTCAGGAAAAAGCGCCTGAGCTTAGCGAGATTTTTCTTGTTGAAGGTGATTCGGCAGGGGGGTCCGCAAAGCAGGGCAGGGATAGAAGGTGTCAGGCCATTCTTCCCCTTAGGGGTAAGATCCTTAATGTTGAAAAGGCCCGTTTTGACAAGATGTTGAGCAGTGAAGAGATAAAAACCATCATCACGGCCATTGGAGGAGGCATTGGAAAGGATGAATTCAATGTAGAAAAAATACGTTATCATAAGATAATTATTATGACGGATGCAGACGTTGATGGGTCTCATATCAGAACCCTTTTGCTTACCTTCTTTTTCAGACACATGACGGAACTTATAGAAAAAGGATATCTCTATATAGCCCAGCCTCCTCTTTTTAAGATAAAAAAAGGCTCTAAAGAACGTTACATAAAAGAGGAAAATGAATTGGAAGATTTTATCTTGAGAAACACAGTAGAGAACTTGTGTATAAAAACTTTTGACAACAGGAGTTTGAAAGGCGAAGAATTATTTGAACTGCTTAAGAAAATAGGCAAATTTGAACAACTTTCCAACTGGCTTGATAAAAGGGGAAGAGAAGGAAACATTGTTTCTGCCTTTGCGCTGGAAGACGATTTTGGTGAGGAAGTCCTTAAAGATGACAAGCGTCTCAATCGTCTTTTAGAGGATATAAAAACCTATTTAAACACCTGCCATCCTGAGCTGTCTCCTCTCGAATTTTCATTGGAACAGGATATGGAACATGAGTGTTTTATTATAAATATTGATTTTGCAAAGAACGGTTCACGGAGCAGAACATCTGTGGATATTGAACTTATAAACACCCCTGAATTCCTTGAACTTGTTCGTCTTTCAAAGGACCTAAAGGAACTTGGCAAACCTCCTTTTGTTATAAACGGCAAAGAAGAACCTATAAAGGTGGATACGGTCAAGAATCTGCTTGCCCATGTTTTTGAAAAAGGCAAAAAGGGTTTATACATTCAACGCTATAAAGGACTCGGAGAGATGAATCCTCAGCAGTTATGGGAGACAACAATGGATCCAGAAAACCGTTCTCTTCTGCAGGTGAAGGTTGAGGATGTAATAGAGGCTGACGAGGTTTTTACGGTTCTTATGGGGGATCAGGTGGAACCGAGACGGAGGTTTATTGAAGAAAACGCCCTTGATGTAAAAAACCTTGATGTATAGTTGTTAGTGAAAATAATTCTTATTAGGATTAAAATCTAAGCTTGACGCAGAGACCATGCAAAACAGCCATTTAAGGACGGACACTATTTCAAATCCCGCGATAGCGGGATTTGAAATAGTGTCAACCTTGCCTTGTTTCTTTAGTATTTTCTTCTTTTTTAACCTTTTTCTTCCCAAAGAGTCTTGCAACAATTATTCCAAGTTCATATAAGAGCAACATGGGAAAGGCCAACATCAACTGGCTTAGCACATCCGGCGGTGTTATAACGGCGGCTGCGGTAAAGACAAGAAGCAGTGCGTATTTTCTGTAGGCGGAGAGCATCTTGTAATCAACTATGCCAAGACGGGCGAGGATAAATATAAAGAGTGGAAGCTCGAAGGTGAGGCCAAAGGCAAAAAGAAGTTTTACACTGAAGGAAAAATACTCTTTTACCGAAGGCATCGGTTTTATCATATCGGTTGCAAAGCTCAAGAAGTATTTGAAACCAAGAGGGAAAACCAGATAATATCCGAACAGAGCGCCGCCCACAAAGAAAAAGGCCGAGGAAATAGTGGCCGGTATTAACAGAAGTTTTTCCTCTGTATATAGACCTGGGGCTATAAAGAGCCAGATTTGATAGAATATTACAGGGCTTGCAAGAAAGACTCCGGCAACAAGAGCTACCTTAAGATATGTAAAAAAGGCCTCTGCAATCCCTGTGAATATAAGAGTGCTTTCCGGAGGCATTGTTTTAAGAAGGGGCGCCATAAGGAGCTTAAAAAGATCCTCGGAAAAGAAATAGGTGATGACGAAACCTACTCCAACAGCTATTGCTATCCTTATTAATCTTGTCCTTAGTTCTTCAAGATGGGTTGTAAAGGGAAGTTTCTCATCAGCCATAGGTTTTTAAGCTTTTTTATTCCCTTCCTTTTGTGTGTTTTTATTTAATTCAATATGGTCTTCGTTCTTGGAGGAAGATGTTGAAGGTTTTTTCTCTTCTTTTATTGATTTGTCTTCAGAGTCTGTCTTAGGTTCCCAGTGTGTTTTTGGCTCGGGATCCAGGGTTAGAGAATTTTTCATATCGTCGGTTGCTTTTTTAAACTCTCCAAAAGCCCTGCCCAGAGCCTTTGCTATATCAGGCAGCTTTTGAGGCCCTATGAATATAAGGGCTATGGCAAGAACTACAAGAATCTCGGGCAATCCAACTCCAAACATAAAAACCCTTTCGTTTTAGAATATCAAGAGTGTATCTTTAAGACATGACAAGGAGCCTTTTTTATTATTCTTTCGGCTGTACTCCCAATCAGTAATTTATCTAACTTACTTCTTCCCTGGGTTGCCAAAACCACCAGATCAATAGAGTTGGTTTCAATAAAATTCAGTATCTCTTTGTAAGGGTCGCCTTTAAGTAATACAAGCTCATAATTGTTAAAATCTTTTGTGATTTTTTTTGAATAATCATTTAACATATTCTTTGCATTAATCTCTATTTCCTTATCAATCTTATCCGTAGAAATGTGTGGAAGGTAGAAGCCTGCAAGACCTTGTATGTTTTCTACTACATGAAGTATATGGAGCTTTGAGGCAAGCATTTTTGCCAGCTCTAAGGCATAAGGCAGGGCCTTGTCGGATGTTTCAGAATAATCTGTTGTAAAAAGGATCCTTTTTATACTACTTAAACACATCTTATATC
>JALXFI010000026.1 GCA_027069035.1 bacterium | reverse complement strand
TAATAATAACATGAAAACAGAAGATATTAACAATTACGAAGACAAGAAGTTTTTGATCATTACTGGTGATTTCTACGGTATTCAGAATTTCATTTTTTCAGAAGGTGGCAGTACTAATAAAGCGGCTGCAAAGCTCATCAGAGGAAGGTCATTTGCTGTATCTCTAATCTCTGAACTTGCTGCTGATATGCTTTGCAAAGAGATTGGATTAACAACAATTTCAATTGTTCTAAATGCTGCCGGAAAATTTACCATTATTGCCCCTAATACAAATGAGACAGTAGTAAAGGTCAGGGCGGTTGAGGAAAAGATTAACAACTGGCTTATCAGGTTGTTTTATGGTGAATTTTCCATTGGTATAACATCAGTTGAGGCATCATGTAATGACCTTGTATCAGAGAAATTTGGCGACTTTTTGGATACCCTCAGTAAAGAGGTGGAAAAGAGGAAATATAATAAGATCGATCTTGACAGGTATGGTGGAGTAGTTAAGGATTATCTTGACCGTTTCAACAACGATCTGGACAAGAAGCTGTGCCCGTTTTGTGGGAAAAGGCCATCAAGCACTGATGTGGAAAATGATAAACTTTTAGGAGATGAAAAATCTGCCTGCAAAATATGCAGAGATCATATTTACATTGGAACCAACCTGGTGAAGGCATCGAGAATTGCTATTACAACAGTAGATGCTGACTTACATGGTGATAAGCTGAAAGAGCCGATATTTAGCACTTATCAACTGTCACTTGATGTTACAGGGAAGCTTGGTGATTTAGCGGGGAAAGGTGATCTCCTGAAGTACTGGGATATTTCTATTTCGGATGAGGGGGCGATAGCAAAGGATATAACAGCCAAATTTATAAACGGATATGTACCAAAGTACAGGGAAGAAGATAATCATGACGATAGACTTCTCGCAGGTAAAAAGAGGGAAGAAACAAATCTTGAATTAATTGAGGCTTTACAACCAGGTAAAGAGGTGCCGAAGACCTTTCTGCATATTGCTAAGAAGGCACTTAATTTCACTGACAAGCCCGACAAATTTGAAGGTGTTGAGGCATTAGGTGTACTTAAGGCAGATGTGGACAAGCTCGGACTCATCTTTGGCTGTGGCCTAAAGAGGAACAGCCTTTCAAGACTTGCGAACCTGAGCAGGCAGATGAACTATTTTTTTACAATATACTTGCCACATATATTGAGTACAGAAGAGAAATTCAGAGATATTTATACAGTCTTTGCAGGGGGTGATGACCTTTTTATTATTGGAGCATGGAACAGGGTTATTGATTTTGCATTTTTTTTAAAAGATTCTTTTAAAAAATATGTTTGTGATAACGGCAAAATTACTATTTCGGTTGGTATCTCTATTAACAAACCCGGTGTGCCGGTCTCAATAATTGCAAAAAGGGCTGAAAGAGCCCTAAAAAGATCGAAGGTAAATGAGAGAGATTCCATTACTCTCTTTGAAGAAACGTTGAAGTGGAAGGATTTTGAAGAAATAAATGAGATCAAGAAAAGAATTGAAGATTGGATGGATAAGAAGTTCATCAATAATGCAATGCTGTACAGATTTAACAGATTTGTACATCTGGCAGAACAGGAAAAAACTCTTATTGAAGCTAAGGATGGAGTTGAAATGTATGAATGGGAGTGTATGAAGTGGAAAGCGCTCTTGAAGTATACTATTGCAAGAAATGCAGGCAAAGACCTCAAAGGTGAGGATAAGGAAAAAGCTATTAGAGAAGTCGGTGAAAAAGTGGCGTACTGGCTTAATGAATATGGTGGGAGGATGAAGATTCCAATCTGGCATATTTTATATAACAAGAGATAGGAGGTTGGTATGGAGAAGATAATATTATGGAAAGACAAGAGCAAAAAACAACTTGACCCTGAACTGTTTTCCGCAAAAGCGGAAGGATTAGCTAAAAAGATCTATCAGGAAGGAGTAAACGAAAAGAACAAACCTAATAAACCATCACAAGTGCGAAAGTTTTTTGACGAGGTTATGAGATTTGACAGCATGTTAAAGGCGGACCCTTCTGAATTTGATAATATTTTACCATATATTAAAATGTTGAACGCTAAGGCCGCATATGCTGTCGGAAGAAAACTCATTTCTGAAGGATTTAAAGATTTTATCACAAGTTCGCTAACACAGGTTAAGGATAAGGATGATTTTGACGCCTTTGCGGGGTTGTTTGAAGCTTTTATCGGTTATTATAAGTTCTACAGACCTTCAGAAGGAGGTGGAAGATGAAATTGTTAGAAATCAAAAGACTTGAGGGTACTATTACACTGAAGAGCGGCCTTCATATCGGTTCAGGCGATATGGAGATGCATATTGGTGGAACAGACAGCCCTGTGATTAAACATCCCCACACATTGGAGCCTTATATTCCGGGTTCATCTTTAAAAGGAAAGGTGAGATCGCTTCTTGAAATGGAAAGCGGCTTGATGATCCATACAGGTGGGGGGGTGATTTCGGCCAATGTATTGCAAAAGGGTGAGGTTAAAGATAATCCCGAGTTGAAAGCAAAAGGGGAGGCAATCCTCAAGATCTTCGGCTCAAGTGGGGCCGACAAGGATGACGAGACCGGCTTTGGCCCTACACGGGTATCTTTTGCTGACTGTTACCTTGACGACGATTGGAAGAACAAGGCAAAGAATAATCGGTGGCTTTTCTCAGAAGAGAAATCTGAGAATGTCATTAACAGAATTAAAGGCACTGCTGAAAATCCAAGATTTATTGAGCGTGTCCCTGAAGGTGCAAGGTTCAGGTTCCTTTTAACATTCAAGGTCCTGCAGGAGGGAGATGAAAGCCTTTTTAACAACACCCTTTTAATGGGACTTAAACTCCTTGAGATGGACGCTCTTGGCGGCAGTGGCAGCAGAGGGTACGGAAGGATTTCCTTTGAATTCGACGATACGGAAATAAGCGATAAATTCAGGTCATTAAATCCCTTTTAAAAGGAGATATAGTCTTGAAAGTATATGAGATTATTATAAAACCTTTAAGTGGTTTTGGAACCCCTTTAAAAGGGGATACAATCTTCGGGCATTTCTGCTGGCAGGTAGCGTATGATAGCACTCTTTTGGGTAAAACCC
>JALXFI010000025.1 GCA_027069035.1 bacterium | reverse complement strand
GGACGATACTCAGCGGAAGCTCATCTTCGGAGAGGCTGAGGACAAACCTGGCGAAGTGAAGTTTTACGAGGCAAGGCTCATTACACTGCCGCTAAGAGCAAACAGACGGGTCTATTACAACTGCACGTCGCCTTCAGTGATGCTCGACTACATCGATACGCTCAAGCAATTCAAAGGTATTTCCGTTGACGTCTCTAAAGTGGAGAATTTTTTCGCCTGTATGAGCGAGGGTTTTAACGAAAATACAGACTTCTATATCTTCCATAACGGAACCGGAGAAGAGATAGAAGATTACGATAGCGGCAAATGGTGGCAGACAGAGTTTACAGACGATGTTAAAAGTCAATTCAAGAGTTTGACGGGAATTAGTATTGAAACTGTGGCCGTCTTCAGGAACAACCTTTTCCGCGACATATGCAGTGATTCTCTGCCTGTGATCGCCCGAAACCAGCTTGACAACCAGGGCATAAGCGAGAACCTCTTCTACGAGGAAGTGCTGCCAAGACGAAGCAGGTTATGGTTCATCATGGGTTGGCCCGGTAACGGCTCAATTGATTCGACAGACTTCGAAACCAAACTAAAAGAAATCGTACAGCTTGGAGGCAATGCTTCTGTAGGTTATGGCGCCACAAGGTTTCACAAGATCCAGATAGGAGGGGCTGAATCATGAATGCAAGGAGAGTCGAAAAAATGCTTCCCGTGGCAATGCGCCTGATAGACTCCAATAAGACTGGTTTCTTTACAGATCCAGCGAGCAAGACAGTCGATTCCCGCTACAGGGGTTACATAGACTCTTACGGGCCCACCATCAGGCAGACAAGTCTCCTAACGGCAATTATGTACTACAGGAAGAACGATGAAAGAAAAAAGGTAAACAACCTCATTCTTAATATCCTCAAAGATTGCGGAATTATAGATGGCTCTGCAAATGACCTCTATAGTGTTATAGAATCAAAGCTGCGGGGTGACTCATCACCTATAAGAAACAGATGGAAGTCGGTAGTAATCGATGCCGTTATTGCTGCGAAGCTCGCTGTGAGAACCTTTAAGATAAATAGGGTGGAAAACAATGCCGGTTAATGCTTCGTTCCTGTATTATCTGCATAGTGATTACGGAAAAACTCTCGACAGGAAGTCACTCTCCGACCTGTTGGGTTCAAACGATCCTGGAAGCGCCCGAATCAACGGTATTGGTTATGAGGATTATTACAGGGTTCCAACTGCAAACGCCTCTTTTGAATTGAAGACTACATATCCCGGTCTTGTAATCGGCGCCGGGTACAACCATCCGGCAGGCGAAAGCGATGACGATCTCCAGATGGGGTTCTTTTTCGACCACACAACTGGTATGCCCGTTGTGCCGGGCTCCACCGTCAAGGGAAGACTGAAAAGCGTCTTCCCCAAGAAAGGCGATAGCAGGGTCATAGCCGAAGAAAAAATCAAATACATCAACGGTCTTCTTGGACAAAAGTCTGTTGTAACCATGCAAAACTGGGAGAAGCTCTTCGAAGGTGATGTCTTCTTTGATGCATACATAAGCACCGTTCCAGGTGGCGGAAGAATCTTCGCCGAAGATTACATAACTCCTCACAACCCCGGTGATCCTATGGGCGCCTTCAAGAATCCAACACCGCTCAGGTTCTTGAAAATAGCCCCGGGTGTCGGCTTTACTTTCCAATTCCGCTTGAAAAGCGCAGCGCTCGGCAGCGGTGCCGAAATTACGGAAGATAATAAGAAAGAACTTTTCAAGAAGATAATCCTCGATTTCGGAATAGGTGGCAAGGGGAATGTTGGGTATGGGAACTTCGAATCTTTATAAGATATAAGGAAAGGTTATTGAGAAACCAAACTCATATACAGTTTTGGGTATACCCTTATGATTGGATGCCTTTTTGACCTTCTTTTCTTATTAACAGTCATTCTTTCTCTCTTGGGACTCACGCTTGATGGATATATAACAACAGATCAATGCGTTCTATTTATAATAAGTTTTGTTATTCTCCGTGCCATTACAAGGGCTTTCGGTGTCAGGCTTGGAAGGTTGATCTTTAGTATCGGAACTCCAATTGCCTTGTTATTGATTTTTTCTATCACTTATGGGCATGGACAAATAGGAGACATATTTAGAATATTAGGGATACTTCTCCCACTCTTAATAGTAGCTTTTGGTTTGTACATTATGCTCGTTGGCTCTCTTAGAAAATAGGGAATGAAAGAAATCCCTTCGGCAATGTTCGTTAGCTCCTGCTTATAGACAACCTCGTAGATGGAAAATCTTTGTCTCAGCACATTTACTTTCACAATCAGGGCAGTAGATATGCTCATCCTCCCACCCTACAAAGGCTCTACCTTTCGTGGTGGATTTGGACATGCCTTCAAAAGAATAGTATGCACAGCACGGAATCAAGAGTGTAGAAAGTGTGTCTTGAAGGATAAATGTATCTATGTTTATGTTTTTGAGACCATCTCACCGTCTGACTCACCTATTCAAGGCAGGCATACCGATGCTCCTCACCCATTCGTTTTGAATCCCCCTCTTGATGAAAAAAGAAGCTTTGCAAAGGGGGAGGACATATCTTTTGAACTAATTCTTATCGGACGGGCAATAGATTATCTGCCCTATTTTATCTATACCTTTGAAGAAGTTGGAAAAATAGGGATAGGCAGGAAAAAGGGGAAATACCACTTATTAGATGTAAGGTGTCGGTTGTCAGATGATAAAGAAGAGGTTATTTATTCGGGGGTGGATAAGCGCATCAGAAGGAACTACAGGATAATCTCTATAAAGGACCTCTTTTTTACTTACAACACTTCATTCCTTACGCTTAATTTTCTCACCCCTACGAGGATCAAAGCTGATAGTAAACTTTTAACTGAAAATCTCGATTTCTTCCATTTATTCAAAACCCTTATAGGGCGCATTCAACTACTTAGTCATTTTCATTGTAATGCTCCTTATGATGAATGTAATGAACTTATTGAAAAAGCAAAGACGATAAAGATAAAGGAGAATAATCTCTACTGGTATGATTGGGAACGGTACTCCAACCGTAAAAAAGAGAGAATGAAACTTGGAGGCCTTAAGGGCTCTATTACATATAAAGGG
>JALXFI010000024.1 GCA_027069035.1 bacterium | reverse complement strand
AAATCAGGCGGTCTACTTTGTATTTTACTTCGTCACACGAACTCCCGCTAAAACACCTGTTGCTATCCTGCCATCCCCTTATTGTTTCTTCTTCTACAGTGGACAAGTTTAAATAACCGAGAGACTGGGCCAAGGCGTAATATTTACCCTCATATACAATAATGTTAAACCCTCTATAACCCTCTTCTATTATTTTATAAAAAGGAGTGACAATCGAATCAACAAGTGACTTTACATTATCAAGTGAATCCTCAATAAAACACTTTTTAGATTTCTGCCACTCCTCTATCTTATGTGCTTTAAAATTACCAACGGATTGAGATATGGCATAGAATTTATTCATATACAAGACAATGTAAAATCCCTTGTAATCCTCTTCTACAAGGAGTGGTGCTATTCGTACAGCCGACCCAACTATTACGTTTATTAAAAAAGTATCATCAAGATGTTTATGGAAAATATCCAGATAGTTATATCCAGCCATCCATTTCATATTTAATATCGGGTCTTCATCACATCCTTCTGAAGAGCCACTGACCAATTCACTCACCTTTTGCCTTACTTCATAAATGTTTTTTCCTGTAACATATCTACCATTCCCTTTCGCGCTCCCTATGGCAGGGCTGTTGATCTCACAATCGTTTTTTTCTTTGGGTATCCCATACAACATGTCTCCATTCAGAGCTATATCAAACCCCTTATAATCCTTTTCCACCACAACTGGCGATATCACCCCATCAAGCGTATTCTTCCATTCAGAAGGGATGTCAACAATATCAAATTCCGACTTTAAAAAGGCTAAAAGCTCTTGTGTCCTTTCATTCCAGATATATCTCAAAAACTGCCTAAAGGCATATGGAATCTCTCTTTTGATACCTTCATTTATCTTCTCTGAAATCTTAAACCTCTGCCAGTCAACGTTTTTATTCACCCCTAAATGGTAAAAAATTTCTCTTAGTAATCTTCTTGGGTTATGTTTTATTGATTCATAAAATCCCACATAAAATTGCTCTTTTGGAAAAATGTTGAGCCATCTCTTTAAAATACCGAGATAATCGCCGTAAGAAAGTATCTCTGGGGTAGTAAAATATTCGACAAATTTCCAGTCAGGGATGTTGTCAAAATCACCATGATAGGATTCAAAATTCCACTCTCGGTAGTTATAACTATGTTTAAAGGAGGACCATGCCCTATCAACAGGATCACGCATCAAAAAAATCAATTTCAGGCCAGGTTTTAACCTTCTGATTAATTTTATTATACAGGTAGGCAAAAAAATGTATGCTGGCGAAGCTTCCCCTTTTATAAACTGGGTCTTATTCTTGAAAATTCTTAAATACCAGTTGATATCAAGCTTTTTCCAACAGATGTTAAAGTAATGTATTTCTTTTGCAGGTGGGATAAATATCTTATCATGACAACCTAAGTTTTTACTCAACCAGGTAGTCCCTGTTTTTGTAGGAGAAATTATTAAAAAATCAGGTAGGCATTCTATAAGTGTCATATCCAAACTACCCAATTTTTTAAGATACCTATTCCAAAAAACCTCTTCAGAAATTTCCATTCATAGCCCCTCAGAACATTAATTAAATCTCGATCCTAAGACTCCCAAGCTATGTTTACACAATTATTTTGCAGATTCAATTCGTCTAACATCTTAAGTATTGTATGAGCATTTCTTAATATATCAGGGTTGTTAGGCTCTAACTGTATGGCAAGCTTCAAGTGTTCAATAGCCTCTTTCTGTCTTCCATGTTCCCAATTGAGTACGGCTAAATTTGAATGGATAATGCCCGAATTAGGAGTTAGGTCTAAGGCTTTAAGAAAGGCCGCTTCTGCCTCTTTTACCCTTCCTGCCTTGTAAAACTCTTCGCCAAGTACGTTGAGAGTTGTGGCACTATCCACTCTCAGACTCCACTTCTCTACATTTAGTCTATTGAAACTCTCTATCTGCGCCTCAATTTCCCTTTGTGCCTCCGGCACCCTGTTAAGGAATTCAAGGGATTTAAAAATAGACCCCACAGCTTTGTCAGACTCTTGTTCCACTTCCTCCCACTTGGATGATAGGTCAGTATGATGGAATCGAATCTTTGTATTGAGAAAATTGACATGATACTTGCAGCAATATCTTCTAACCCATGAAGCAATAAAAAGGACACCAAGTTTGTCATCTGTAGGCTGCCACCCCGGTATCTCTGACTCAAGGGAAAGAAATGTAACTTCATCAGAGTCCCTGACCAGATAAACATCTTTAAAGTCCGGTACTACACGCATCATATAATCATACCCATCTATTCCCATTCCTTTTGAAGGGATAAGTAATTCATCCTTCTTTGAAGGATTAATCATTATTGGATTGAGATGTATACCCCTTTGCAATATCCCCTCTCCCTCAACATCCCAGTACAGGAATGCCGGCCATCTGTTCTGGATAAAATCTCTATTCCAGAAAAGAGTTCTTGAGTTGGGATGTATATGAGGTAAGGAGAGTTTAACCAGATCACGAGATGATATAGCTATGGACATGTTATGTCTGGAATAGAACCTATCTCTTAGTGCCGGAGCAAAGGTCTCAGCAGTTACACGATAGTCACCAATCACAACCATGCGTTTCCCGTTTGAGGCAATTCTATATATATTTGCAAGAGACCCATCCGAAATGATCTGATCAGAACTGAGACATATAAATGCAGCCTGCTCCTTAATTGCATCTGAGATCCCACGTCCATGGCACAGGGTCATCACATCGTATTTGTTAATTCTCCCTGAATAGAGTTCATCCATGATATCATCTATGAAATGAAGCTCTGTTTGGATAATTTCACCGAGTCTTAAATAGGCCGGAGATTTTAGTATAGTTTTTGCATCACCCGAAGTGGTAAAAATTTTATACTTGTGTGCACCTGAGGTCTTATAGAAAAAACCAAGGTTGCCTTCTGACAACTGGGTTAGAAGGCTGAAATTTAAAAACAGTTCAGTATATTTCTTGCCCCATACTGAGACAATAAAATGTATATCCATTCTTTTCTCCTGACATTCTCTATTCTATAAGTTTGTTAGCTCCAGTATTGCACGTCCTATTGAGCCTCCTCTTCTTAACAAGTCAAGGGCATCGTTTA
>JALXFI010000023.1 GCA_027069035.1 bacterium | reverse complement strand
AACTGGCCGCTTAAAACGGGGTAGATACTAAAGCAGAAAGCAAGTCCGGTCAACAGCCATATAGCACGTTTTTTCGTATTATCCAATGCGGAGTAACGCAGGGAGAAACAGACGCCGATGATTGCAGGGATAAACCACAGTCTCTTAAAGCCGAATGAAAGGTAGCTGCCTAAGAGATATCGCAGACGGTGTGTCTCATGGATCGTGCTGTGGTCGGTATCCAGACGGCCGTAAAGTCCCCAGTAGTTCCATGCAATATCCAAAAAGCCGCCAAGCGCGCCTTTTTGCAACAGATAGATAAGCCCTGCAAGCAGAGGCAGGATAAAACCTGCCAATGTGGCGGCAGTAAGGGTTATTATACGGGATGCAACCGAAGTGTTGTTGGGATTTGATTTTGTTTCAAGGATTTGATACGACAAAAGTATCGGCAGGGCAATGACCGCAGGTGGTTTGATCATAACAGCCGCCCCAAGGAGGAGGCCGGTGCATAGACCTTTCAAATTCTTGTTTATATAAGGAGGAGATACGGTAATCAGTGCGACAAGGCTGACGGGAATTAAGAGTATGTACTCCCTTTGCAGGCTCATCTTAGGCCCATATCCCAGATAGAACAGTCCGAACAGCACAACGGATGCCCAGGCCGTCCTTCGCCCGAATCTCTTCATCAGCGCTGCGGTGATAGATAGTATTACGGATAACACAATGAGATCGGCAATACGAAAACCCATATCTCCATAACCGAACCACCGTCCGATATAAAGGTAAACGGCATAGGCGCCCGGCATATTCATATCAAAGAAATCCCTGTACGGCACAGACCCGAAGCGGTCCATAAGGAATGCCATATACATCATTATAGGAGAGTCGTGCACCATACGCCAGCGAAGTGATGAGGCCGCCGCAACGATAAGAAGAACCGAAAGTAGGGACAGCAGGATATCTCCGAAGATACTGTATAAAAATGAAGCACTGCTTTTTTGTGTCCGACTGTCCATTTTCAGCCTTTATACAATATATCGACTGTCATCCGAATTTATCAATTCAGATACCCCAGTGATTTCAGTTGTCTTATCTCCTCTGATGAAGGTTTGTCTTTAATCATGGCAGGGGGCGTTTTGGGATGAGCCTTCTCCCATGTTCTTAAAAAATCCTTCATTTTTTCAGCTATCTTCGGCTCATACTCTATCCTGTCCGTCTTTTTGCCGTTCTCTTTTATGCCCATCGGCTGGAGTTCGTATCTGTTTACACCCGTCCAGTTGTCACGGTTTTCAATGTATTTCCACCTGTCGGAGTATATGGCGATCTTATTCACATTACGCCAGTTTGTCTCTGCAACAAAGAATTTGGGCAATTCTACTGTTGAACATTCCTTTATCATCTTTAACAGTGATTTCCCCTGAATCCGTTCAGGCATTGAAATATCAAGATAATCAAGGATGGTCGGCATCATGTCCATAAGCCTGACAGTCCTTTCTATCTCTTTGTTCTTTAGATTGCCGCCAGGATGGTAAAGGATCAACGGCACGAAAAGCTGGGATTCATAGAGGAGGTTGCCATGCTCCTTTGAGTCATTGACATCGGGGTGGTCGCCAAGCCCCTGCCCGTGGTCGCTTGTAATAATAAATAGGGTGTTGCCCCACCCCGGCATTGAGCCTAATTCAACAATAAATTTATTTATATCGCCGGAGACCTGTCTTATGGCATCGAGATACCACGAAAATTCACTCCTGGGAAAGGTTTTTTTATATTCAGGCCGTATAAGCAGCCAGCCCTGATGTACTTCCATTATGTTTACCTGCATATACACAGGCCACAAGGCGGAAAAAAATGACTTTTCTCTTAAGGCCTTTGCCTTTTTAAGAAGAGTCTCGAATATCTCTTTAGACCCGGGCAGGGGTGTTGTCTCTTCGGAGTACCTTGTCTCACCCTTTGCAGGTTTCATAAACCCCCATACAACATTACTGTCCACGTAGGAATCAAAACCCTGATCAAAGTTAAAGACACTGTTTATATTAGGATTTGCCGTTATGCCAATCGTTGTATAACCATTCTTCTTAAGTACCTCTGCAAGGGTAAGGAATCTATCGTTCAACATATCGAAGGGTTCTTTATATATGCCGATGGTCCTTGGATAAAGGGAGGTAAGCATCGATCCTATGGACGGCCTTGTCCAACTGCTCTGGGATATTACCCTATTAAATCTGACACCCCTTTTTGCCATCATATCGATCTCAGGGGAGGTATCTTCTTTAAAACCATATGCGCCAAGTTTATCGGCACGCAGGGTGTCTATAATTATAAGAACCACATTGGGACGAAACAGGGGTTTGATCTTATTTACTATTAAAATCCCGGACAGAATAAGAAACAGGGCAATAAAAATAATAAGTCCCTTTTTCATTGGATATACCCAAGTGATTTCAGATTTTCCTTAACAGCCTTGTCCGCATCGGATGGACGGGTCTTTTCTTTTTTACCATCTCCCGTTTCATAGCCGGCAACCGTTTTTTCAGATACAAACGGACTGTATCTCTCCTTTAAAATTGCCAGTGCAGGCCGTCCGGGCATGTCTTTGGCAAGCGGGAGATCCATGATCTTTAATAAAGTGGGGGTAATGTCTAAAATACTTAAGTTTTGAACCTTGAAGTTTTTTCTTATCCTGTTGCCGTAAGCAATAAAGACCCCATCCAATAAATGGTCGCCGCTGTTGGAAGAAAAGGAGAAAAATTCGCTTTGAGGGTATCTCTTCCCCTCTATCTCCATATATTCGGTCAGGCCACTGTGGCTCTTAATATACTTGTTATCATAAAATAAACCATTAATTACAGCCTTAAGAAGAAATATCCTCTTGGAAGGATTTTTCCTGCCTTTCAGCTCAACACTCTCAAAAAAAGGCTGCCCTCCTGCCTTTATACTCTGCAATCTTCCGATTATTTCCTTGACGGTCTTTCGGTATTCTTCTTCCGAGTGGAAACCTGTATTGTCTTCCAAATCGACTGTTATTTGTCTCTCCTGATTAAAACTTAACCAATACAGGGTTTCATCATATACCTTCTTAGATTCAATCTTATTCTCGCTATCGTAATCGATATATCCCATCTTATTAAGCATCTTGTTGA
>JALXFI010000022.1:2597-3125 GCA_027069035.1 bacterium | reverse complement strand
ACCATTGAGACTGTTCAAAAGATATCGTCAAGGGATTTATTAGAAAGGTTCTCTAAAAAGGTGCTTTTTGCCATCCAGGATGAAGAACCTGCGGTAAGGAAGACTGCAATTGACGTTACAGGGCGATTGGAAATTCGCAACGGTATTGATGAAGTCACTACAGCGCTTGCCGATGAAGTACCTGAGGTTAGGCAGGCTGCCGCAAAGACACTTGGTATTCTTAAGAACGACAAATCCGTTGATGCACTTCTCCTTTCCATAGAAGATAGTAATCTTTGGGTTAAATGTGAGGCGATTGAGAGTCTTGGCAGGATAGGCACAGAGGAAACACTTGACAAGCTTCAAAGCCTGAGTCTCGATAAAGAGGGTATTATTGCCATAAAAGCCATAGAAGCTCTAAAAAATATTAACCCTGATGCCTCAAAGATATTTTTCTTAAAAGCGCTTAAACATAACGATACAGAGGTTAAAAAAACCGCTCTTGAGGCATTGCAAAACCTCAGGCCGTCTAAAGAACTTGAGGCAGCG
>JALXFI010000022.1:0-2587 GCA_027069035.1 bacterium | reverse complement strand
GCTGTTGAACTTCTTCAGAATGATGAATGGAGTGTCAGGAATGAAGCCGCCAAGACACTCCTGTTTATTGGCGCCCCGTCTCTTGTTACACATCTAAAAGACATCCTTCAAAAAGAGGCCGACCCTACTGTAAAGGCATCCCTACAAGAGACTATCAAGACATTATCACTTAAAGGCACAAAATGATATTCTCCGACCCCAGAATAAAGATGTCTGAAGAAGAATACAGACTCATAAGAGATTTTGTATATTCGAATTCAGGTATAAGTTTCGATGAATCTGCAAAGTTTCTCCTTGAGAGAAGATTATATCATCGCCTTGAAATACACGGGCTTAGCAATTACAAAGATTATCATAGGTACCTTTTGTACGGGCCCGACAAGGATATGGAATTAAATTCCGTTCTTGATATACTTACCACTAATGAAACATATTTTTACAGAGAACAGTGTCAGTTAAAGGCATTTACAGATGAGGTGCTGCCCGAGATAATGGAAAGGAAAAAAAACATAAGGATATGGAGCGCAGGATGTTCTACAGGGGAAGAGCCTTACACCATAGCTATGCTTGTACTGGATAAAATACAAAGAAATTCATGGGATATAGAGATATTTGCACATGACATAAGTCATCGTGCCATACGCGCCGCCCGACACGGGATATACTCTGATTCATCTTTCAGGACAACAGAAGAGTGTTACAAAAACAGATTTTTTGAGCCCTGTGGAGATGGAAAGTTTAAGATAAAAGATGAGGTAAAAAGGCTTGTAAAATTCGGCCAGTTAAACCTGCTCGATGCAAACAGAATGGGACTCCTTGGGAAAATGGATGTAGTGTTCTGCAGAAATGTGATAATATATTTTGACACACAGGCAAAAAAGAATGTAATAGAAAACCTTTACAACAGACTGGATGAAGGCAGCTATCTTCTCTTGGGCCATTCCGAATCCCTTATTAACATCTCTACGGCCTTTATACTTCAAAACCTTAAAAATGATATTATCTACAGGAAACCCTTTCTATCCGGATCAATAGATGGGGCTGATAATATTGCGAACAACATAAAAATAAACAGAAAGGTAAGATGAGTTTTATGGAGAAAAACAGCAGCAATAAGCCGTTTAAGATTCTGATTGTCGATGATTCCGCGTTCAACCGCCGCACACTTACCAAGATGCTTGAGTCTTACTCTGATATAAAGGTTGTGGGTACGGCCATCAATGGAAAGGATGCGCTTAAAGAAGTAAAAAGACTGAAACCCGACCTTATAACGCTTGACATAGAGATGCCGGAAATGGATGGGTTTACCTTTCTAAGGATACTGATGAAGACGGATCCCCTGCCTGTAATTGTGCTCAGTTCAAGAGACGGGGACAGAGATGTCTTCAAAGCTATGGAGCTGGGGGCGGTCGATTTTATTCCCAAACCCACAAAGAGGATATCAAATCAACTATTTGACATAAAATCAACACTTTACAAAAAAATATCAACCATATCCCAGCTTAAGATAAAGGATCCTGAGACCATATACTCCAAAGAACTCAAAAAAACCATAAAACCTGATGAAAAGAAATTGATTGTCCTTAAAGAACAAAGGGAAAAAGTAATTGCCATAGGTGCTTCTACGGGAGGGCCTCCCGCCATTCACTGGATACTGTCGCAAATAAACAGACCCATTGACACCGCAATTGTTATATCACAACACATGCCACACGGTTTTACAAAGGCATTTGCAGAAAGGATAAACAAGGATTGCTGTATCCGTGTTAAAGAGGCGGAACACGGCGAGACAGTATCACCGGAAAAGGTGCTTATAACCCCTGGCGGTTACCATATGACATTTAGAAAAAAGCAGGAAGAGGTTATTGTTCATCTTGTCAAGGGGACACAGAAAGACAAGTATATACCGTCTATAGATATGATGTTTACCTCTGCCTCCTCTATATGGGGTAAAGATTTGACGTGTATTGTGCTCACGGGCATGGGAAGTGACGGTGCTAAGGGGTCGGTTAAGATAAAAGAGAACGGAGGGCATGTCATAGCTGAATCAAAGGAAACAGCGCTTATATCCAGTATGCCGGATGCGGCCATATCTTCGGGTTCGGTAGAGCAGGTCATGCCTATATACGAGATTGGTTCCTTTATTGCGAATAAAGGAAAATAACAGCGCCGGAAACAAAAATTCAAATTTCACTATATCGGAATTTGGGAAGTAAAAAAACCTTGATACACTCTTTTCACTATGCTAATATCATCCAAAAATAGAATCAGGTTTTTGGGTAAATTGGCAAGACGCCTTAAATACAAGGCCGCAGGCGATTTTTCTTTTGAGGTGTACATAAACGGTACGGTGAGAAAGAAAATCGCCTAAAACACAGCAGTTGCCGATTTCAAAGCCCGCTATATCGGGATTTGGGTATCACTTTAAACTTATATATACAGGACTATGGAAATGCCTGATAATAAAAAAACCAAGCCTTTAGAAGGCACTGAAGACACGAAGAGCAAAGAGGACGAGAACCTTTTTTCACGCGCCGATGAATTTTTGCATGTTTTTAAAAAAGGTGCGCAGTTCACACAGGAATTG
>JALXFI010000021.1 GCA_027069035.1 bacterium | reverse complement strand
ATGTATATACCGTCTGTGGGTCTTTTTTATATTTTAGGATCTGGAGTTGACAGGCTTTATGGTATGGAGGGGGTCTATAGCGGAGCAAGGAGGGCGCTGGTAGTTTTATTGGTGAGTGTGGCGGTATTGAGCTTTAGTGTTTTGACCTATAAGAGGACTGCCGTATGGCAGGACAGTGAGACCCTTTGGAAGGATACTATAGAAAAATCTCCTAATAGTTATTTAGCTTATAATAATCTTGGGTTGTTCTATTACAATAAGGGATTGGATGATGAGGCCTTTGAAAATTATAAGAGGGCATTAACATTAAAACCCAACCTTGCAACAGCTTATAATAATCTTGGGTTGTTCTATTACAATAAGGGATCGTATGATAAGGCCTTTGAAAATTATAAAAGGGCATTAACATTAAAACCCAACTTTGCAGTAGCTTATAACAACCTCGGTTTAGTCTATGAAGAGAAGGGTTTAGTTGATAAAGCCTTTGAATTATATCAGAAGGCGTTGATTTTAAAGTCCGACTATCCGGAGGCATTGAATAATATGGGGAATATATATTATGAGAAAGGTGATATTGACAGGGCTTTAGGGCTGTATAAAAGAGCTTTGGTTTTAAAACCTGAATATGTTGAGGCACTGAGCAATATTGGCAATATCTATGATGAAAAAGGAGATACGAAAAAGGCAATAGCAAACTATAAAAAGGCAATTTTATTTAATCCGGATTTTTCGGATGCACATTATAATTTAGCACTTGCCTATCAGAGTAAGGGTTTACTTGATCTTGCTATTAAGCATTACAAAAAGGTGCTCAGGATAAAGCCTGATTTTTATAATACTTACTATAATCTTGGGATCATCTACTATGCTAAGGGTTTTGTTGATAAAGCTATAGCATCGTATAAAAAAGCTATAAAGCTTTCTGTCGATTTAGCTGAGGAGGATGACATTCGTGATATGTATACTGATCTTGGTAATGCCTATTTCAAGAAGGGTCTTTTGCAGGAGGCGATGGAAAGTTACACAAAGGCCTTGAGTATGTATCCTGATGATAAAATTTTACTTCATAATATGCGGATTATTAAAAGGATGTATAATAAAAAGACTTCCAAATAGATTGAAAGAGAACTGATGCAATCATACTTGGTGTAAATATCATTAAAGAGGGATAGAGGTTTTGAATAACGAGAAGTTTATGGGTGATGGTTTAAAGGGGAGAATTTCCTCTCTTTTATCACAGAGGAGGAATCGTGTTATTGCATCTCTTTTATTTATAGCGCTCATTGTTTTTTTAAGCTACTCAAATTCATTGAGCAACGGTTTTACCAACTGGGATGATGACAAGTATATAACTGACAACCTCCTTATAAGAGATATTAGTTATGAGAATGTCAAAACAGTGTTTAGTTCTTTTGATTATAGTAATTATTCTCCGTTAGTTTTCTTGTCATACATGGTAGAGTATTATTTTTTCAAGCTTGACCCGTTTATATACCATTTAGACAATCTTCTGCTCCATATAGGAAACAGCCTTCTTTTATTTTGTTTTATTTTTTTATTTTCGGAAAGTGTAGTTATTTCTTTTATAACGGCCTTGTTTTTTGGTATTCATCCTCTTCATGTGGAGTCTGTGGCATGGGCGACAGAGAGGAAGGATGTGCTTTCGACCTTTTTCTTTTTTTTGGCAGGGATAAGTTATCTTATCTACAGGAAGGATAAAAAAAGACCGTACTATATTATTGCTCTTTTTATATTTATGCTGTCACTTTTATCAAAGGCGATGGCGGTTAGTTTTCCGGTAGTATTGCTTTTATTGGATTATGTTTCAGGGAGGAGGTTTGACAGGCGTGCGATATTGGAGAAGGTGCCTTTTTTTATATTGAGTGTCTTTTTTGGTATATTAAACATTCTTGCTCAGAGGGCGGGTGGTGCATTAAAGGTTGAGAGGACATATGCGGTGAGTCAGAACATATTTATAGCATTGAAGAGTCTGGTGTTTTATCTGACAAAGACGGTCTGTCCAATTAATTTGTCGATTAATTATTTATATCCAGAGGAGGCGGAGTTATTATCAGCATCGGGATTTATATATTTGGCGGTTGTTTTAAGTGTGATATTAGTAAATGTTTATACAAGGAGACGGACAAAGGTTCTCACATTCGGTGGTCTGTTTTTTCTCATTACGATTTTTCCTGTTTTAAAGCTTATACCTATCGGGAGTGCATTTGCGGCCGACCGTTATATGTATATTCCGTCTGTGGGTTTTTTTTATATTTTAGGGGCGGGAGTTAACAGGTTTTATGGTATGGAGGGGGTCTATAGCGGAGCAAGAAGGGTGCTGGTAGTTTTATTAATGAGTGTGGCGGCATTGAGCTTTAGTGTTTTGACCTATAATAGAAACACTGTCTGGAAGAATAGCGAGACACTATGGAGAGATACTGCAAAAAAACAGCCGATGGATTATCTTGCACATAATAACTTAGGTACAGCCTACTCTCATAAAGGGGACTTGGATAAAGCTCTTGAGGAATACAAAAAGTCGCTCAAGATAAACCCTTACTACTTTAAAGCTCACAATAATATAGGGAACGCTTATCTTAATAAAGGCGATTTTGATAAAGCAATTAAACACTACCTGATTGCTTTAGAAATTAACCCTAATGTTGAACAGGTTTATTATAACCTTGGTTTGGCATATCAAAAAAAGGGATTTTTAGATAATGCAATAGAAGAATACAAAATGGCGTTGATTTTAAGGCCAAACTATCCGAAAGTTTATAATAAATTAGGTCTTATTAATTACCGGAAAGGTTTGTTTGATCAGGCAATCCGGTATTATAAAAAGGCTTTGGAGAGGAAACCTTATTATTATGAAGCATATTATAATCTTGGTCTTGCTTACTATGACAAGGGACTTATCGATAAGGCGATAACTTCTTATAAAAATGCCTTAAGGGCTTCCGACTTGGCTGATAAAACCTATATTCGTAATATCTATACAAAGCTGGGTAATGCCTATTTTAAGAAAGGTTTTTTGCAGGAGGCGATGGAAAGTTACACAAAGGCCTTGAGTATGTATCCTGATGATAAAATTTTACTTCATAATATGCGGATTATTAAAGATATGTATAAT
>JALXFI010000020.1 GCA_027069035.1 bacterium | reverse complement strand
AAGATTATTAACAAGGATTTTACCTTTATAAAAGTTTGTTCCATTTACTTTCACACCTTTTCCCAAGATACAAAAATTCAATCGCGAACCTTTTTCAACAACAGAGTTATCCCATAAAATACTCTCTCTTACCATAGTTCCTTCTTTAATCTTGCATCCATTGCCTATTAAACCAGGTCCTATAACCTTTGCACCACATTCAATATTAGAGTCGCTACCTATAATTAAAGGCCCTATAAGCAAGGATTCAGGCGATACAAATACATTCTCTCCAATCCATATCCCCTCAGCTATCTCATTATATTTTGAGAAAATTTTATCTTCGAACTCAAATTTAATACCATCGTTAAAGAATCTGCTTAATAGGTTTTCCCTATGAAATTCGTTATAATCTTCAAAACTATTAAAGTCTCTACAATAACCACCCAACTCATAAGTACAAACAGGCAAGTTAACCCTTTTAATTGCAGGTATAAGCTGTTCCTTTATATCAAAATATCCGGATTGATCAATAAACTTTAACACAGCAGAATTAAAGATATACAATCCACTATGTTGAATAAACGATCTTCTTTCCCTTGATGCATGTTGAGTATAAAAACCATGCAATACCCCGTTGGCATCAATCTTAATCCCCTCACTCTGATAGTTTTTCTTCTTTTTGATCCCTACGGTAATTAAGGCCTTATTTCCATTATGGAAAGCAAAAAAATCTCCGATATTCAGTTCACCAATAAAAATATTGGAATTCATTAAAATAAAATTTTCATCTGCAAAATAGTTCTCCATATCTTTCAATATACCAGCGCTTCCTCTTGGTTCACTATCTTCAAAATATTCGACCCTAACATCGTTATAACAACAATTATCAATAACATCTTTTATATACTCGCTACTGTCCTTAGAAACAGCAATAAGGATTTCTCTTATCCCTTTACTCTTTAAACAATTCACATTATGAGCAATCAGCGGCACGTTGAAAACCGGAAGCGTCGCAATATGCTTATCTTCCAAAACAGGAGTAAAACGAGAAGTTATACCTCCCGCAAGTATTACAGCCTTCGTTATCATTGACTCTAACGGTTTACCTTTCAGAGAGGAAAACTACACACCTATCCATTGGAGTTTCCTCTCTATGGATATTATTTATATAAAATAAGAAAGAAGAGAACTAACAGTTTTCTATCTTTTTACGTTAAGGTCTCAAGCGAGGAAACCATGGGGATTTAAAAAAACGCAATGAATATTATAACTTATATGCATGATAGCTCAGTGTTCAGTGTCAAAGACACATTTTCTACATATCTGCCTTAAACCTATCCCCAACATAAGCATACATAAGTATTTAATATATCATAAAATATTTCTTTTGTCAATAACAACAGGGCACCCAAATCCCGTTATATCGGGATTTGAATAAAAAATCCCAACATAGCAAAGCTCTGTAGAGTCAATTCAATCGTCATATCCCTGATAATTTTCTCCATCACAATACGGGCTAAAGTTTATAATACCTTGCTCAACCAATTACGAATATAGCTCCGCCATTACCGATCAATAAAGCCGGTTAACACCTCTTTAATTATAGATAATATAAACATCAAAAAACTCTACAGTAATACACTGTATTAAAAAAAATCAGTACCCAACCCCTTCTAAAAGAACCTCGGCAATCTCAAATCTGGCAGATGCATTTATAAGTTCCATAAGGACTTTTACCCTGCCCGAAGATGGAATATCATTTTCCACTATACCTATCAATCCTTTAAAGGGACCGCTTTTAACCTTTACTCTGTCGCCTTTTTTCAACTTTCTTTTGCTTACAATCCCATCTTTATTAACAAGTCCTTTAATAAAGGCCACAATCTCGTCTTTCAAAGGCGCTGGATTCATACCACATCCTACAAATTTCTTTACACCCGATGTCCATTTCACCATATAATAATCATCATCAATGGCTATATGGACAAAGATGTACCCGGGGAAGAGAGGCCTTAACCTTACCTCTACCCTGCCTTTTTTCCAGTAATGCTCTTTTATCTTAGGACAAAAGGCCTCAATGCCTTTTCTTTCAAGCTGTCCGGCAGAAAAAAATTCTTTAACAGGTTTGGTATTTACAACAAACCATTTCTTCTCCATAATATTTTCCGTCATCTCTACCTTGCTCCTCTTCCAAAAAGCACTATTTTGATTGTGGAAAGAACAATGGTTATATCAAAAAGCAATGAGATATTCTTAAGATAATAAAGTTCATATTCAAGTTTCTCGGTTGCGTCTTTAACAGAGGCGCCATAGGGATATTTTATCTGCGCCCACCCCGTAATTCCCGGCTTAACAACATGCCTGAGTTTATAATACGGGATCTTCTTTTCCAACCTTGAAATAAAGAACGGCCTTTCAGGCCTCGGCCCGACAAAACTCATGTCCCCTTTAAGAACATTTATCAGTTGAGGAAGCTCGTCTATACGAAGCTTACGCAATACAGCGCCAACACGTGTAACACGCTTATCTTTTTCCCCTGCCCAGACAGGACCGTCCGATTCAGCATTCGAGACCATTGAACGGAATTTATAAAGCACAAAATGCCTGTCGTTCTGGCCAACCCTTGTCTGCCTGAAGATGGCCTTACCCTGTGAATCTAATCTTATAAGCAAAGGCACAATGATAAAAAAAGGCAAGGCAAACAAGAGACCTGTCGTTGCAAATACAACATCCGCTATCCTCTTTATAACCCTTGTATACTTCGGTATTCTGAAACCATCGGAGAATATCAGCCAGCTTGGCTTAAGGTGATCAAGAGGCACCTTACCCGTTATCCTTTCGTAAAATCCTTCTCCTTCTTCTATCTTGACCCCACTAAGCTTCAGTTGAAGAAGCAGCCCTATAGGCAGTCTCTTCCTCCTGTCCGGAAGCGCAACGATAATCCTGTTTATCTTCCCTGAACTTACAAGTTCAGAAAGAAGAGAGTAATCACCCATCGGTCTTGGATACATTCTCTTCGCTCCTTATCTTATCGCATTCTTCATCATCAAGAAATCCAACTACCTCAAGTCCCAGATTCTTGTGAAGGGCAATCTCGGTTCCAAGTTTTTGCGCAAGACTCGCCGTGCCAAGGATAATAACCCTCTCTCTGGAAAGCCCATCCATCACCCATCGCGTATAAAACATCCTCCAGAGCATTATGGACAGAGGCATAATAATGATTTCTATTCCAAGCACCCCCCTGCCTATCCGAAGAATGGGAAAAAAATAATAGGCTACAAACAGGAGGCATGCCCCTGCAATCAAGGCATGAACAAGTTTTAAGGGTGTTTGTCTGCCAAAGTTATAATAACCGGGTTCATAAAGCTCAAAATAATAAAAGGAGGCAAGACACACAACAGCAAAGAAAGTCAGTTTTATAAAAAAGGGATCGAAACTGTATATATCTTTAATGTTAAAATGAAATCTCAATGCGATGGAAAGATACATGGTCATAAAGATAATTATCCCCTCAACAAAGGTCAAGAGCACCATCCTTTTTGCTATATATCTGTTAAATATCACCATGAATTCAGGACCTTAATAATATCAGTAATAATAGTAGTATTTGTTGGAAACTGATTTAGCGTAGTTAAGCACTATTCCGATCTTTCTTCCTGTTGTAAGGCTTTGCAGCGCAGAAACCACTGCCTCACGTGTAGTCTTGCCCGCTTTTACAACAAACAAGACTCCGTCCACTATCTCTGCTATAATGCCCATATCGGCCATATGCATAACAGGAGGAGAATCAACTATTATATAATCAAAAAAAGATTTGAGATGACCGAAAAGAGATTTTATATGGCTTCGTTTAAACAACTCTACCGGTATTCTCCCCTTCTCTCCGTTAGGAAGACAATAGAATCCCTCCCCAACATAACACAGATCGGACAGCTTAAATTCTACTCCATTTATCAGATCAATAAAACCCGGTCCTTTTTCGACTTTAAGAAAATTACCAAAAGACGGATTTCTAAGGTCACCATCAACAAGAAGCACCTTTTTTTTGAACTCCTTTGCCATTATATAGGCAAGATTAAGAGATGTGGTTGTTTTACCCTCTCCCTTAACAGCGCTGCTGACGGAAAACAGTTTAAGAGACTCATCTGTGCCAAGCTGGTCAAGCCTTGAGCACAAAAGCCTGTACTGATCGGCAATAAAAGAACCTGGGTGTTCTGCTATAATAGGAGGCTTTGTAAAACGCGCCTTTCTTTGTCTGCCCTTGTTAATTATCCTGTCCTGTAAACTTTCTATCCTAACAGTGTTCTTCGTATTTAAAGTGTCTGACATATGTCTTTTATCCTTCATTAAACATAATGGTTATTTGACAACTATCACAATATCGTTAACAGTAATCAATAGTAATATTAAAGATTAATATTTCTAATGCATTTACACATAATTAAATTTTTATTAAGACAATCTATCTTTTTTCACCAAGTGTCTTGGGTGAAAACTCAGATATGGTAGCAAGAACAGGGATATCAATAAAATCATATAGATCCTGTGCTTTGTGAAAAACAGGATTAAGATACTCAAGGCCATAGGCAAAACCAAAGCCAACACCAAGAGCCAAAACTATACCCATAAGCACTATCATTTGCCTGTTTGGTTTAAACGGTTTCTCAGGAAGATTTGCAGCATCTATTACCCTGAACTGCTCACCTTTCTGCCTTTTTTCAAGATTTGACGAAAGCTTGGACTCAAGCCTCTTCTGCAAAAGTGATTGATAATTTTTTTGGGATATCGAGTAATCTCTCATAAGCGCAGTCAATCTCTGTTCATTTGCCGGAGTCATTTCAACCCTCTTTTCATATTCCTTTATCTGATTTTTAAGTCTTTTTTCGGACTTTTTTAAAGATATTATATCCCTATTAACTATCTTTAATTGTGCTTTGATGCCGGACTCCGTGCCAAGCCTAAGAGCGGTCATACTCTTTGTATTGTCAAGAGAACCCTTCTTTACAGACTTTTGAGTGTTTCCTCTTGCTTTAAGCGCTGCCTCAGTCTCTTTAATCTTTGACTTTACTATCATTACATCCGGGTAATTATCTTTAAAGGTAGCGCTGAGTCTGCTATACTCTTTCTTAAGATCAATCAACTGCCTCTCTAAAGGATCAAGAGGAACAGTAACGTCACTATCAACTCCGGCAATACGCTGTCTTTGAAGCTCTGCCAGCCTCTCCTCAAGGATCGTCTTCTGATCGCCGGATTTTTTTATTGAATCCCTTATAGACTGGAGTTCAAGCTGAAGCCTATCAAGCGTTCTAAGGTTTGCATCAAGCTGTGACGGAAGAGCGCCCATGTTCCTCTGTTTAAATTGCTGAACAGCGCTTTCCTGTCTCTCCAATTCTGCCTTGGCGATCTTTAACTCATCTTCAAGGAAGTTAGTCGTACCTTCGGCATACTCCTCCCTTACCTTCAAGTTCTCTTCTATAAAAAGAGAAGCAAGGGTATTTGCAACCCTCATGGTCGTCTCAGGGTTTCTGCCTATAAAACTCAGAGTAAAAGCAGCCTTGCCATTAACCTTAAGCTCGATATTCTTCCTCATCTTATCCACTAATTCGTCCATTACAGGGGGACGGGTGGCTATATTAAAACCCAATTTATTTAACAAGATTTTAAATACACCTGGCTTTTCGTTACGGTAAAGCCCGACTTCATCTATAATCTTCTCAAGCCTTGTCCTGCTCATTATCTGTTGACTTATTGTCTTAAGTCTCTCCTGCATAGACGTTGTAACCGTCGGTTTCACATAGGCCTCGGGAACCTTCTGACCTTCAACCAATATGAGGGTGGTGGACTTGTAGATCGGAGGAAGGAGGAATGCAAATGCAACCGCAATCAAAAAGGTAATAACAAAAGAAAAGATAAATATCAGTTTTCTTCTTAATATTATCTCAATATATTCCTTTATCTCATTTTTAGGGACCTGCATCACAAACTCCATCCGGCAGGGCTGGCTGTAATTGTAAAGATTACGGTATCTCTTTTAATGTCATCACCAGAAGTTCCATCGGAGTCTTGCTTGTAATGGTTATATCCGAGAGATGACGTAAGCCATGAATTAAACCTGTATGCCGCACTCACCCCTGCGCGGTAAGAGACTATATCTACAGAACTTGTGATATCGCTTTTAGTTTGAGAAACATTGCCCGTCAGTAAAAATGACAGCGCTCTGGTAGCCGTTGTGTTTATATTAAGACCAAGAGACTGAGTTGTGCTCGTCTCTGAGGCAAGACCTGTAGCCGTGTTTATATCCCTCCTGTAATTGATAGTAAATTTTGTAGTCCTTGTCTCAATACCCTTTGTAAAATCGATATCTCCGTTCACAATAAAATCAAATTTATCGGTATCATCATTATAATTACCGCCAACCGAAGCGCTTAAAGAAAAACCGGTCGAGAGGTTATGAGTAAACCCCGCAGTAAGGGCATGCGTCAAGACAACCTTATCATCCTGATTAAATGAAAAACGCTGAAATCTATACCTTCCATTCAATGCGGTTTGAGATGTCGCTTTATATTCCACACCGGAAGAGACTTCATCCTTTCTGCTATCTGTAAAAGCATCATTATCAAAATCCGTTATCGAATCACTCAAGATAATATCCACATCCAACAACGGCCTTAAGGTATGGGTCAAAGAAAAGGCTGCGCTGTTCGATAGAATATCAGTCCTCTCTACAAGTATCTCGGATTGTGTTGCATCAACGGAGTCAGGGATAAATGCAAATCTATCGGAAAGAACGTAGTGTGTCCTTGAAGATATCTGATTGGAAAGTGTGATATCGGCACTATGCGTAACCTTGTCAAGCTCAGACCTGTTGGCAAACTTTTCAATGCTTAGATCGTATCTTCCAGTAATAGAAAATTTCGGTTTTTGTAGATTGAGGATAAGCCCCGGGGAGACAATAGTTATATAGTCATGTTTTCCCTCCCGCCCTCTCGGACTGGAAGCAGGATTGTTGCTGTACTGCTCGGATAAAGACAATACAGGCCTTACCGTTGTCTTGGCGCCTGCTTCTTCCTGCGCCGAAACCGACTTGGCACCAAAAAGGTATATCGCTCCACACAGCAATGTAAAAAGAAGGACTACTAAATCTTTTTCTTTAAAATATAGTTTTACCCGGCACAAATATAGTATCTCCTGATTTAAGTTTTAGATTGCTTTTCTCGCTATCGGAACCCTTTTCGTTTACAAGGTCGCTGAACTTAAGTCTTATTCTAATTTCCGAGTTATTTATCTGCCGTATAAGTATTATAGTCTCTTTTGAAGCAAATTCTGTAAAACCGCCGGCCATTGCAATGGCCTGAAGTAAAGAGACTCTCTCCTTCAAAGTATATACGCCTGGATTCTTTATCTCACCAACGAGAAATATCTTATAACTGTTGACGCCTTGCACTATAACAGATGCAATGGCAGTCTCCTGATACTCCTTAAGCCTGGACACAATCTCCCTTTTTAAATCCTCAGGTGTTCTGCCCGCAGCCTTAATATCACCTAATAGAGGAAGGGATATCCATCCGTCAGGTCTCACTGTTACTACCCTTGAAAGATCGGGGTTCTTCCACACGGATATCTCAAGCACATCCTCAGGACCTATTAAATAAGTGCCTGCTTTGTACTTGGACTCACCATGCACCTGCCCAAAGACATTTAACGAAAAAAACTGAATAAAGACAATAAGAGTAATGATAAAAAAGCGCGACCTGCCTGAAAAGCCCCTTTTAAAATAAACAAGCATGTTCTGCATAAAAATTGCTCCTTTAAAACACTTTGCAAATTAATATAGATATCCCTAAACAAGCAAGATATCGGTTTTTTATATTACCCTAAGTTAAAACACATTGCAATCCCTGAAAACAGGGGTTTTTTAAGATTTATTGGATATTTTTTGAGTTCTGGCATCCAAAAGAACCCCTCTGGTCAGCATAATAAAAAAATATATACTATAACCATACAATATATTGACTTTTTTTCAAGTAAATATTAGTATAAATATCGGAATTTTGGTAAAAATACAAGTTGGCCAAACCAGATAAATTCTTTATGATAAAATCAGAACTTTAAGTTGATGCGCTTCTTTTGACAGGTAATCAATTTACCGGATGAAGTAGTATACTATGGACGTATTTAATCTGAAAACACCCGAGACAATTGCTTCTCAAAGAGTCTCGCCGGGAGTGCTTGTTCTAAACAAAAATCTGAAGGTTGCTTATCTGAATAAAGAAGCATTCACTATAATCACGAGTATCTCTTCTTCGGATATCTCTTTAGAAACCTATGAAGATAATATAAAACTGCCCAAGAATTTAACGGAGTCCTGCAAAAAGTTTTTCTCTAACCCCCAACATAAAGACGATGAGTCATTGGCTATACAACCGCTTATCTTTAAAGACAACCAAAAAAATATCTTTTACTCATTCAGGCTCCTACCCATAGGCCTTGGAAGGCAGACAAAAGGATCCAACACCCCTTATCTTCTGATCCTTATAGAAAAGATTGAACATCATGCAAACTGGTCAAAACCGTACAATTTAACAAAGCGTGAAAGGGAAGTAATCAATCTACTCCTTATGGGATTTACCAACAATGAAATGGCTGAAAAGTTATTTGTATCTACATACACCATAGAGGATCATATAAAAAATATCATGAGGAAACTCAAGGTAAAGAACAGGCTTACCCTTGCCCTAAAGATCCTAAATATAAAAACATAGGGACAACCCCCATATTTATCTTTTTCGACCCGGCCGCCTTTACTTCCGGCTGCTTCCGTGCAGCCTCTTCCTCCTGTTCGTCGGCGTAAAGGCCGGCTTCGAATCCCCTGTAATTTATCTAAAAATTTATGGCGGAGAGAGAGGGATTCGAACCCTCGAGGCCCGTAAGGGCCTACCGCTTTTCGAGAGCGGCGCCTTCAGCCGGACTCGGCCATCTCTCCAAGTTTATTGCAGTAATTTGCTCCCATTCGCAGTTAAAATGGGTATTTCTTCTTGAGCCATGAAAGTATCTGCCTTTACTTTGTTATCTTTTCTGCGTTCTTTAAAAAAAGTCTTTAGTAAAGATG
>JALXFI010000019.1 GCA_027069035.1 bacterium | reverse complement strand
TTATTGCTCTTTCCTGTAACATGGAAAAAACGCCCGCCCTTTGTTATTTTCAACCCCTTTTCTCCAATTTTTTTGACAAGACGTCTCATGTCTCCACCCTCAAAGATAAAAGGTTCATCATAAGCCCTGTCCATCATGAGCTCAACCTGATGGGGGCTAAGATCTGTAAGCTCTATTAACTCATCTTTTGAAAGCAGGGAAAGTGGTTTTATAAAAACATCAGTCGCTCTGGCTGCCTCAACAAGTTCTTTAAGCAAGATCGCATGTCTCATACCAAGTTCAATGACCTTATACCCGGAATCTATCCTATCGAAATCAAATGAGAAAGGAAAGTAACCCTGAGGCACAAATACTCCCCCGCCATTCTCGGATATGAAAGGCGCATTATTGGATAAAAGTTTCCTAAACTCTTCGACCTCTGCCCTTGTCTTGCTTGTAACCATACACAGAGGGATGTCCTGCTCATCCAGAAATTTCAATGACTTATGCGCCGGTAAAAATGAATACGTATTATAATCAAGGAGGGTGCCGTCAAGGTCCGTAAAGACCACCCATTTTTTACTCATATCTCATGAAAGTCCTTATCAACAGCCTCTTTCAAAAGACTCAGGGCATGGGGTATCGCCGATGTAACCCTGTTCCAGTTCGGGATAAGGGGCACGCCAAACGGGTCGGCAAGATATTTCAGACTTGCCATCTTTATGGAATTTGTAAATGCCTCTATATTAAGCCCCTCACGATGCAGATCGTATTTAAGCCCGTTTATTATAGAATCATCGCTGTACATCTTCATGGTATCCCTTGCAATCCTGAGATAAGAGGCCTCGATACTCCTGAATATACCGTCTGTAAAGACAACACCGTTGCTGGCAAGAGTCCTGAATAATGACTTTGCTATATCTATACACATCTTCATAAGTCCTTTTTGGGGGTCGTCTTCGGATAGCTCTTGATGTTTATGTTCGTAATTCTCATAAAGGTCAACCTGGCATATGCGTCTTGAGGAACAATTCTTGTATATCTCGGACAGCACTCCTATCTCCAACCCCCAGTCTCCCGGTATCCTGTTCACCCTTGCAAGATCGGTCAGCATGGAAAACTCTCCTGCCAGGGCATATCTAAAGTCATTAAGATAAATAAGGATAGGAAGCGGGCCAAAAACATTCTTAAGCGCCCTTATAAGAGGCGTTACAAAAAGACGTGTAACGCGGCCATGCATCCTGTCGGTGATACGGGTGTAAAATCCCTTGCAAAATTCATAGCCCATGTTTGGATTTACAACCGGATAGCAAAGCCTTGCAAGCATGACCTTGCTGTAGGTAAGGATATCGCAATCATGAAGGGCAATCACATCGCTCGTGCCGTCGGCAAGGATATACCCGTATGCCATCCATGCCGCCCTGCCTTTTCCATCCCTGCCAACCCTGATATCATTTTTTATAAGAAGTTCATAGAGTTCCTGTATTCTCTCGCCGTCATTCCATATAATCCTCTTTTTCTGCGGCAGCTCTGAGAAAAAATCCCTTGCCCTCTTAAACGCATCAATATCCGCTCCGCCAAGAGAAACAACAACTTGATTTACATATTTTATTTTGCAGAGTTCTTTAAGTATTCTCTTTACAGCCTTGCCTTCAAGATCAGATGCAAGGCTTGGAAGGACAAGCGCCACCGGTCTGACACGGGCGTACTCTTCCAACTCCCTCTCAATCCTATCCTCATCTTGTTTACCAAAGGCATGAAGCGTTGTTATCATCTCAGTCTGGTAAAAATCACCCATAAAACCTCCTATGAGATGTTTTATTTAAAAATATTAATAACACCGGTTTATAAGAAGATTATCATCACTGCCACTACAAATCCCAGAATAACCGCAGTCTCAGGGATTGCAAGAAGTATTATTATGGTGCCGCTCACCTCCGGTTTCTCCGCTATCGCACCTGCGCCGGCAGAACCTATCCTTGACTGTGCCCAACCCGTTGCGAGCGCCGGTATTGCAATGGCAAGGGCCGCCGCAAATGTCTTTAATACCGTCTCCATAAGTTACCTCCTTCATTACCGGCAGTCTCCAATTTAATCCAATCTAAAAAATCACGTAGCACACAGGATAGCTGCCTATATTAAAAAAGCTATTCTAAAATGAATCCTTCAACTTACAATCCGTGTTTTTTAAAAGGTTGATACCTCCTTCCTCCAGGCTCAAAAAATCTACCGAAAAACTCAACATAGTGAAGACGTAAGGACTGGACGGTTGAATCAAAGACTCCAAGTCCAATGTTTAAAATATGTATGGTACATAACAAGACAATCCCAATAAATAGATTATCCGTCATAGAACCAAAACGGTTTGCTATCATTGCAAGCGCAACAGAAGACAGGCCGATAGCCATTATACGGGTATAGGAAAGTATGTTGCCAATCATCTTAAATATCTCTAAAGGGGCCATAATCCCTTCAATAAATACAAGCGCGGGCAATATAAGCGTAAGCAGAACAACCCCCGGCGTAAGGAGACTCTTTGTCAGATGACCGGTGAGCACTGCCGCTATCATAAAGATAAGAGATAAAAAAACCATACCAAGCACTTTGCCGAATGCCTCTTTATCTTTTTTTCGTTCCAGATAATTTATAAAAGAAAGCGCCGTACCCAAAAAGACGTGGCCTATCCCGATGGCAACCGAAAGTAAAAGAAAGGCATTTACCGCCTTGAGTCTATCAAAAAGAATGGGATGGAGGCCGAAGCCTTCTCCAAGACTTCCAAAAAATTCTCCAAAAAGGAAACCAGAAAAAACAGCAAAAAGAGAGGATATGGCAAGTATGCTAAATATCCTCTCAATAACTTCATTACCCTTATATCTTGATTTAAAAACAAGACAAAGTAAAAGGATTACAGCGCCGTATCCTATATCACCGATAATAAGCCCGAAGAAGGCAGGGAAAAATACCGCCACAAAGGGAGTGGGGTCTATCGAGCCGTACTTTGGAAGCGGCAGTATAGACATAAAGGCCTCAAAAGGTTTGATAAACTCAGGATTGCTGATACATACCGGCACATTGTCCATATCATCCTCTTCAACTTTAAGCTCTCTTACCAAAAGCTTTTCTCCAAAATCCTTTTTCAATGTCCTTATGAGTATACC
>JALXFI010000018.1 GCA_027069035.1 bacterium | reverse complement strand
GTTTATAGATGAGGTCATAGACATCTTCCTTTCCGGGGAAGAGTCTTGCAGCAACATCCTTTGTATTTACGACCATTTGAGACGCCTCTTCGAGTGTAATGTCTGATTGAGCAATAACACTCATTGTAAAATCGATCATAAACCTTAGCTGTTTAATCCTTCTGTTCTCATCTTTGAGGGCATCTTTTAGAATATCCTTTTCTCCATTTGTCATATAAATCTCCTGTTAAACTCATGAAAAACTTACATAAGGCGTTCCTTTTACAATACCTTTGCGCCCTGAAATGTTCCTTTAAGCTCCATCCGCCGGTTTATCTTTCTTATTGCGCCAAGTTTATCTCCCCACCTCGGGGCAATAAGAAACCTTTTTGGAGCATCTCCGACAAGACGGTGTACGATGGTGTCGGGGCTTAAGTGTTCTATAAAGTCTATCACTAAAGAAATGTATTCTTCAAGGGTTAAAGCCTTTATTTTACCATTATTGTACAATGTCTCAAGTGGGCTTCCTTTATAGACCTGCATATGGTGTATCTTTACCCCCCATATACTGAGTCCGCTTAATAATCTTGCAGTTTTTATTATGTCGTCCCTCGTCTCCCCGGGCAGCCCGATTATTATATGAGCGCATACCTTAATACCCATCTCTGCGGTCATATTGCAGGCGGAAAGGAACTCTTCAACGGTATGTTTTCTGTTTATATACTCAAGGGTAGCATTATTTGCCGATTGAAGGCCGTATTCAACCCAGACAAATTTTTCCCTGTTTATCTCACTGAGCAGGTCAATAATATCTTTATCGACCGTATCCGGACGTGTGGATACGGCAAGCCCAAGGACATCCGGGTGGTCAACCGCCCTGTAATAGATATCCCTCAACGTCTTTAACGGGGCATAAGTATTTGAATAGTTCTGAAGATAGGTTATAAAACCCTCGGCCTTGTGTCTCTTCTTGATATAATCTATGCCGTGACTTAACTGTTCTTCTATAGACTCGTTCTGTCTGAAACTTAAGGTGTGCAACGTTTCCGGCTGGCAATAGATACACCCACCCCGACCCTTTGTCCCGTCCCTGTTGGGGCAGGTAAATCCGGCGTTTACCGATACCTTATAAACCTTCTTCCCAAAACGGTTTTTAAGAAAATTGCTAAAGGAATTATATCTCTTGTCATTGTATCTTTTATCGAGGAAGTTACTGTATTTAAACTGTTCTCTTTCCACTTTCAGCCATGTTTATTAACTTAACACTTAAAAATACGCAGCCTTTAAAACGCCTGACACTTCAAGACCCAATATAAGGTTTTAATTGGCAGGAGTCAAGCTCCTATAGAACCCCAAATTCCGCGATAGCGGAATTTGAAATTGGCAATACATCTTTAACTGCTGTGTTCTCAGCGATTTTCCTCCTCACCGTACCGGTTAAGTACGTTTCCGTCGTAAAATCGCCTGCGGCCTTGTATTTAAGGCGTCTTGCCAATTTACCCAAAAAACTATCTCTGTTTTTGGGAGTAACTGCGACCAGATTAGATTTTAGGGGATTTGAGGGCTAAATTCCCCGCCGTCAAAGTTTCTCTTTTTACATACTATGCCAATTCCACAAACCGGGCTTCAATAGACATTACCTGCCTTTATTCACTCAGTAGATTTCCCGACATACAGGAAGTATTTGATCTTCATAATTTTTGCCTACCAAATAACCTTTACCTGGTATTGAGATATAAGTGGGTCAACGGTTAAAATGGGTAAACCTTCCAACTGAGCCTGAGAAACAAGCAAACGATCAAAAGGGTCCCGATGATGGGTGGGAATATTATAGACATGAACAGCATGACTGATCTGTATGGGCAAACCCTGAATGGCATTGATGACCATCTGTTCTGAAATAAACAGCTCCGGTTTGTCTGGAATTTGCAACCTCCCAAGTTTGGCTTTCACAGCTATCTCCCAGCCACTTGCAGCGCTAAGAAACAGCTCATTCTTACCATCACTAACGATCTCATGAACTTGAGAGGATAACTTAGGAGTGTCAGTAATCCACCATAAGAAGGTATGAGTGTCTAACAAGGCTTTCATTTCTCGAATTCTTTCAGTATGGAATCCGGCAAAGCTTCATTAAAATCTTTTTCTATAACGACCTTACCTTTTGCACTTCCGGGAATACGTTGTTTAGGCCTTTTACCTATTGGAATAAGCCGGGCAATAGGATTGCCGGCCTTGGCAATAATAACCTCTTCGCCCTCTCCCACTCTTGCTAAGAGTCGGGAAAATTGGGTTTTTGCATCATGAACATTAACCGTTACTGACATCTGGAATCACCTCAATATTATTATGTTAATATAGACTAAGTTGACAACTAAGTCAACAGAAGTTTCAACAACAAGCCCTCTTTTTGAATCATCCTTTATCCTGCATAATCTTTATATTTCTACAATGTCTTCCGGCTCGCAAATGTTCAATTATCAATTAACAATTATCAATTAACTGCCTGACTTTGAAGTTTTTCCAATTGAAAACAATATCTTTATAATCTCTTCTGATTCTCTAATCATATCTTCAATAAGCGCCTCTTTTATTTGACCACTATCCTTAAGCAATCTTAACCAATAATTAGACTCCCTCGCTTCTTTATGAGAAATCCCTACCTTATTGCAAAACTCCTTCTTACTATAAGCTGCCTGTGCTTCTTCCATATTCGCACCTATAGACGTCCCAGACCTGAGAAGCTGTCTACCAATTACATCACATATTTTATTGGCTGGAAGTGAGCTAACCAATTTGATAATCCTCAAAGCAAAATTGTAAGTTCTGTCAACAATATCTCTGTCTTTCATCCCTTTTCCCCACACCTTCTAATTCATCATTGATCATTCATAATTCTTCATTGCCCTCAATCTTTCCTTCTAATTCATCATTCATCATTCATCATTCCTCATTCATCATTGATCATTGCCCTTCAATCCCTTCTAAATCAGGTCTTTTTTCTAATTGATAGCTCTAAACATTATGTTATTCGCATTTTCCTTCAATCCCTTCTAAATCAGGTCTTTTTTCTAATAGAGGAGGAGTGGAAAGAGTTCATTGCGAAACCCTTCAATCCCTTCTAAATCAGGTCTTTTTTCTAATAGAGGAGGAGTGGAAAGAGTTCATTT
>JALXFI010000017.1 GCA_027069035.1 bacterium | reverse complement strand
CTTTTTACAAAACCATAAATATTAAAGAGGGGAAAAGGCCGTAATAGCTTTTTCCCCTCTTCTTTATTATTTTTGATTCTACTGCAAAAACTTTTTTCTCACCTCAAAGACGTAGATGTCACAAAGAAAATGTTTTAATGTCAATATATCAACTTTGCGTTCTCTGCGACTTTACGGTAAATTTGGCCTTTTGCAGCGGACTCATTTCCATTTTATTAAAATAAATGAAGTTGAGACTTAAGAGTTACTCTTCTTCATCATCTTCTTCATCCTCTTGAGGCTTAAGAACGATCTTGCCCTGCTTAAGACCCTCATTTAAGTCTTCCTCATCCACGGCCTCATGGACAAGGTTCTGATGACAGTCTATGCATGTGGCGCCTTCGGTCTCCATCTTCTTGTGCTGAGCAGCGGCCTCATCCGTCGGCGGCATAGGGTGTTTATGACATGTTCTGCAGGTTGCGCTGTCCATCTTTTTAAGACCTATCCTCGCATTATGGGCAAACTCAGCCCTGTACTCGTCAAACTTCTCCTTTGTGCTAAGGTCCTTGGTAAGCTCTCCAATGAGAGCCCTTGTGCCGTCAACCACATGCGCCTTTATCTCGCCTATAAAATCAGGCGGGATATGGCAGTTATGACACTCGGGGTTTACGCCAAGCGAACCGTAATGCCCGGATTCCTTAAGCTCTTCTGCCGGATACGTCATATCGTGACATGAAAGACAGAAAGTGGTGGAGCTCAGCACCTTCATTCCTCCATCCACAATGGCAATTACAGCAACAGTCACAACAACGGAAATCACTATAATACGCCACTGTTCTTTTATGGTATCACATAATTTACCCATATATACCTCCCGCCTTATTATTATTCTTCGGCCGACTCACCCTCTTCGGCGTTCTTCTGAAACTCATCGTGATACTTGAACTTCGGCTCTCCTGTAAACACGCCTTTAAGTTTAAAGTGTTTGTGCATCCCCTTCTCCGTCTTTACAGCCTTGTCAAAGTCAAACTTGTACTTTGCATCGACTTTGGGCGTAAACGGGGTATAAGGCTCCTTTGCGCCATCCCAACCGGAACCCTCATAGTTCATATGACAGGAGTAACAGGCGTTCTCTATAGCCTCGGTAGAGACATTCATCCCAAGCTTTACGAGCTTTGCTCTTGGTGTGGTCTTGCCCTTCTTGTGTCTTCCACCGGCATTCCTGTGTTCCTTTCTGTAAAGGCCTCCTGCACCGTGACACATCTCACATCCGACAGACTTTACATACTTTGCCTTGCTTTTCTTAAGACCGATCTTGTAGCCGCCCCTCTTGTTAAATCCGGTCACATGACAGCCAACACACTTCTCATCCTTTGTATAATCCTTTTGAGGGTCAAGCTTTGCCTTCTTCTTTGCCTCAACCTTTTTGCCTGCCTTAAGGTCTGTAAAAGACTTCTTATGAACCGTATCCTTCCATGACTTCTTCTGGGACTTGTGACACCCGCCGCACTTTTTGTAGCCCGCATAACCGGCCTGTTTAGCGTTTCCCATAGAGACTATAAGGAACAGACTTAGAACAAAAAACGACACCATCAAAACATACTTCTTCATACATACACCTCCTAAAAATAGTATTGGGATTGTTAATCGGATATGCCCATCATTGCAAGAAAGGCCTCCCCTCTCCTCTTCTTTCTTGAACACGCCCTGCACGTATCCGTGCCCTGCATGGATGGGGTGGACAAAAAAGATCTGTTGCATTCCGGGCAAATCCCCTTGTTACTCTCTTTAAGTATCTTAACATCCTGATCGATAAAGGATGTAAGATCAAAAGAATCCAAATAAATAATTGCGCCCTCAGGACAAAGCTCTGCACACTGATAACACTTTACACAATTTGAGAGTGTAAACTCAACCCTTGCCATATCATCATCCTCTATCCTGTCCAGCGCCCCGGTTGGACAGAATAGATCGCAGAGGTCACAAAGTGTGCATTTGTCATTTATATCAATATTGTGTATTGGGAACAAGCCTGTATCTGCCTCATCGATTTCAGGCTCTTTAATATTCGCCGCAATATTAAGCAGAAGGCTTCTCCGTTCTGGAAGCTCTGAATCCGGCAGTAAGGCAACCTCATCCCCATCCTCAATTATATGGTCTTTTTTCAACTTCTTTGCCTTATCCCTGAATACGTTCAAAAACTCCCTTCTTGAATAGTGGGGACTTGGAAGTATCTCCTTTAATTTTACCTTTTTGCCCTTATCTACTTGGGGCAACTCTTCGGATAAAATGATATCTCCCTCTATTCCAAAGGTGTCCATGATGTTTTTTGCATACTCAATAGACTTAAGAGCAACATCCCTTCCGCTTTCAGAGCCACAATCCTTACAGCACGCATTAAGCCATATATCATCTATACCCAAAGACAGGAGCCCTGCAAGATGAACATCCTTAAGTAGACTTACACACGGCATACTTACAAGGACAGAGCCCTTAGCAAGTTTTATACCCTTTAGCCTATCGCCTGCGCCGCCTTCACCCGAGCAGGCAAACACAATATGCCGAGCACCCTCCGAGATCTCTTTAAGCTTCTCCCATAAGGCAATGTCATTAAAACCCTTTGCCGTCAACGCCCCTGACGGGCAAACGCTTGTGCACACACCGCACAAGGTGCATTTGTCTTTTCCGACGGTAACCGTATTTTCTATAAATTCGATACACCCCTCGGGGCATGCCTTTACGCATAGACGGCACTCCGCCTTCTTTAGAAGATAGGGCTGACAGCGGTGTAAAAGGACATCAATCATATCAATCCTGTATTATTAGGTTACAAGGTTTTGTGCAGATATTTGAACAGAGGATTTTAGCTTTATCACCAAATATACCCATTAGTCAAGAACTTTCTTAAATTTCAAATCCCGCATATGCGGGATTTGAAATTCACCATTCACACAAAAAACCTTTCTCTTTCTTAGCCTTATATATTAATACACATAAAACACGTTCAAGTTTCCCCTTAAAGCTTTAAAAGCCCTTCCAATCTTAAGGCTTTCCCACCATAATGGGGAAGAATATAAGATAAAAGGATAACTGAGCAAGGAATAAACTTGGAATGGATTTATCGTGGAATAAACTCTTCCACCTACGATTGCAAAAAATCTTGTGTAAGTTGCGCTATAT
>JALXFI010000016.1 GCA_027069035.1 bacterium | reverse complement strand
TAAGGTAGTAAGGTAATTCCTTGGAATTATTTCTTAGATAAGCGCATTAAGAGGAGGTTGCGGCAAAACATGATAACGTGTAATCATTGCGGCAAAAATCTGCCTGAGGGCAGCTTAAGATACGTAGTTGACATAACCATCTGTGCAGATTACGATGGTTTTATCGATGAGGAAGAAGACAATATAGAAGACAAGATAGAAGAGATATTAGACTCTCTGGATGATAAGGATGCAAAGATTCTGGAAGAAGACGTATATCAGGAACTCTCTCTTATCCTTTGTAAATCGTGCAAGGACAGATTGAGAAAAAATTTTATCCCCCATTCCGGTTTTTCGTTGGTCGATCTTGAAGGAAGAAAGAGTACTCTTCATTAATAAAACCTCCTATGCTTTATGCCATTATCTCCGATGTTCATTCAAATTTAGAGGCTTTCAGCGCCGTACTTCGTAAAATAGACAGTCTCAAGGTCGATACGGTATTTTTACTTGGAGATATTGTAGGTTACAACGCAAACCCAAATGAGTGTATTAATATAGTCCGTCAAAAGGGCATAGTATCGATTGTAGGAAATCATGACCAACGGGTGTGCGGCCTAAAGGAACCCAATGATTTTAACTCAATTGCGAAAGATGCCGTAGTATGGACAAGAGAAATACTTACCGAGGAAAACCTCGAATTCCTTAAAAGCCTCCCTGACACAATGCTTCTACCGGATAAAAGCGCTATTGCCATACACGGTTCTCTGACGGACAATGCAGACAGTTACATACTATCACCATGGATAGCGCTTAAAAATTTTAATAAGATGGAAGAAGACCCTTCTCTACCTCCCTTGTGTTTTTTCGGCCATACCCATATCAGACTTTTATACCATTACACCAGACAAAAGGTGCTAACCATCCATGAGGATGAGGTCTTTTTAGATCCGACTGAGATGTATCTCATAAACCCGGGCAGCGTGGGGCAGCCAAGGGACAGAAACACAAAGGCCTCGTTTTTGACATTCGATACGGAAAAACATCTTATAAACTTTTTCAGGGTCCCATACGATATAAAATCCACCTGCAACAAGATATTAAAGGCCGGCCTTCCGCGAGAACTTGCCGAAAGACTCACTTTAGGATGGTAGAGATAAGCAGAAATGTAAAAATTTGCCTTGATGATCTCTACAAAAGATATCATTTAGACTATATTCCCACCGATCCGATAAGGTCAGTTCATAAGTTTAAAGACCCCCGTGATCAGGAAATTGTCGGCCTTATTGCCTCATCCCTTGCATATGGCCGGGTTGCCCAAATACAAAAAAGCATTGAGACCGTACTTGAGGCTATGGGGCAGAAACCCTATGATTTTATTGTCTCCTTTGATCCATTAAAAAACAATGCCTTGTCAAACTTCAAACACCGCTTTACAACCGGCGGGGATATCCGCTACCTTTTATTCCTTATAAAGGATATGCTGCATAAGGATGGCTCGATAGAGGGGTTTTATATGAAGGGGTACTCCACGGATGATGAGGACATAAGGGCTTCTCTTGCTTCTTTTGTCAAAAGGGCGCTTCAGACCGACTATCCTTTAGGCGCCATACCAAAGGGCATTAATTACTTACTCCCTTCGCCTGAAAAAGGCAGCGCCTGCAAGAGATTAAATCTCTTTTTAAGGTGGATGATAAGGTCGGATAAATTAGACCTCGGACTGTGGAAGAATATACCTGCCTACAAACTTATAATACCGCTTGACACACATATAGCCCGTCTGTCAAGATACATTGGACTAACCGATCGTGCAGCTCAAGACTGGCGGATGGCTAAGGAAATAACCGAAAACCTCAAGGCAATCGACCCGCACGATCCGGTAAAGTATGATTTCGCCCTTACCAGGCTCGGAATACTTGATGAGTGCAAAAGGGCGGGCGATAACAATTGCAGTTTATGTCAAATAAAGGGGATATGCACTATTCACCAACACAGATAGCCACATTTAAGAACTGTCCCAAGCGCTACAAGTTCAGGTACATAGACAGGATAAGGACGGATGAAGAAAACATCGAGGCGTTTATGGGGAAAAGGGTCCATGAATGTCTGGAAAAACTATACAGAGAACTCATTAACTCCAAGAAAAACTCGCTTAAACAGATCCTAAGTTTCTATGAAAAGAGATGGAAAAAAAAGTGGCACAAAAATATCAGGATAGTTAATAAAGAGTTTAGCAAAGACCATTATTTTAAAACAGGGCAAAGGTGTATTGAAGACTATTACAAGAGATATCATCCCTTTGACCAGCAAAGAACGATCGGGCTTGAATTAAGCGTAAAGATACCTTTAAACGGCGGCGATAATCCCTACTTCATGACCGGTATTATAGACAGGCTGGCCTATTGTGGAAACGGCGTTTATGAGGTTCACGATTACAAGACCTCTTCAACCCTTCCGGACTCTGCCAGACTTGAACAGGACAGACAGCTTCCGCTCTACCAGCTTGCAGTAGAGGAGATGTGGCGTGATGTAAAGGAGGTTAGGCTTATTTGGCATTTTCTTGCCTTTGACAAAGAACTCTCTTCAAGCAGGTCCCCCGAAGAACTCACTCTACTTAAAAAAGAGGTAAGGGATACAATCAATAGAATAGAGACAGAAGAAGTATTTTCTCCCATAGAAAGTCCGCTTTGCGGATGGTGTGAATACAGGTCTATGTGTCCTGTATGGAAACATCTCTATAAGGTAGATAACCTGCCGCCGCAGGAGGCCTTTTCCGATGACGGCGTTTCTCTTGTAAACCAGTATGTTACAAAAAAGAGGGAACTCAGTGAACTTGAGGCAGAGATTGAAATGCTTAAAGACGCCTTAAAGACCTATGTAAAACAGGAAAAGGTTGAGGTAATATTCGGAGAAAACTATAAGGTCAGGGCAAAGGCAAACAATAAATGGACGTTTCCCTCTAAAACGGAGGCGCCTTCCAGGAGGAAGGAGCTTGAGGAATGGCTCAAAAAGATCAGGAAGTGGAAAGAGGTTTCATCTTTAAATCAGACTGCGCTTGAAGGAGTCCTGAAAAAGGGCTTGTGGAAGGAAAAACACCTTAACAAACTCAAAGAATATGGAAGGTTGGAAGAACGTGTTTCTTTTTATATATCGAGGATAAGGGAGGATTGAATGTTAGAAAACAATTTG
>JALXFI010000015.1 GCA_027069035.1 bacterium | reverse complement strand
GCGGCTTCTTTAAGGGCTATGGAGATACATGCCGATATTATACTGAAGGGCACAAAGGTTGACGGGGTTTACGACAGTGATCCTGTAAAATGTAAGGACGCCAAAAAATTTGAAGAACTGACTTATATAGAAGTAATAAAAAAGGGACTTAAGGTTATGGATGCAACCGCCATAACACTGTGTATGGATAATGAACTGCCAATAATAGTCTTTGATCTGAAAACGCCTGAAAATCTTGAAAATATTATTAAAGGTCTCAAGGTTGGAACTATAGTTAACAAGGGGTGATATTATGGTGAAGGATGCTGTTTTTAAAAAGATGAAAGATTCCATGCAGAAAACGGTGGATGCCTTGATCCATGATTTTAATAAGATCAAAACAGGAAGGGCATCACTTTCTCTCCTTGACGATATAATGGTTGACAGCTACGGGACAAAGGTGCCTATAAACCAGGTCGCCACACTTTCCGTTCCTGAAAGCAGAATGATACTTATCCAGCCTTGGGATACCAAAAACATCAGCGCTATTGAAAAGGCTATACTTAAATCGGATCTCGGCCTTAATCCGACAAATGACGGCAAGGTTATCCGCCTTAATATTCCGATGCTTACCGAAGAGAGAAGAAAGGAACTTGTAAAACTTGCGGCAAAGATGACAGAGGAGGGCAGGGTGGCTGTAAGGAACATAAGGCGCAGTGTCAATGAAGAGTTGAAGGGGCTTGAGCGGAAAAAGAATATCTCTGAGGATGATTACCACAGATTGCATGAAAAGGTGCAGGAGTTAACCGATCAATATATCGAAAAGCTCAATAAGGTATTTAAGGCAAAGGAAGAGGAGATACTTGAAGTATAAGCTTATCAGAGAAAAACTGCCGAGACATATAGCCATAATTATGGATGGCAACGGCAGGTGGGCTCAAAAGAGACGACTTCCCAGAGTGATGGGACACAGGAAGGGAATCGAGAAGGCAAAGGAGATCGTTGACCATTGCCTGGAATTCGGCATAGATAACCTTACGTTTTATGCCTTTTCAAAGGAGAATTGGAACCGCTCCGCTCAGGAGGTTAAGACATTGATGGACCTTTTAAGCAAGCACCTCAGGGAGGAACTTCCGTCAATGGTAGAAAAGGGTATAAGATTTAAGGCCATAGGTGATATATGGGAACTTCCTTTGAGGCTTCAAAAGAGGATCCGGGAGACAGAGGAAAAGACTAAGGACAATATGAATCTCAATTTGAGTCTTGCCTTAAGCTATGGGGGAAGGGCGGAGATACTTGAAGCGTCAAGACGTATAGCAAGAGATGTTAAAGACGGCAGCATATCCATCGAAGACATCAATGAAGATTTGTTTTCGTGTTATCTATATACGGATGGGACCCCGGACCCCGATCTTCTTATAAGGACGAGCGGTGAAAAGAGGATAAGCAACTTTCTCCTGTGGCAGACAGCCTATACGGAACTCTATATTGTTGATATCTACTGGCCTGATTTTGATAAAGAGGCCTTTTTAAGGGCGGTCCATGATTTTCAGCATCGTGAGAGGAGATTCGGTCTTACAGGAGAACAGTTAAGTGCGGGTTTCAAGTAAGCCGCCTGCTTTTGTATGATGTACGGATTAATTCTTAAGGGGGGCTTCTGAAGAGGGTTTTAACAGGGCTTGTTCTGGCTACGGCAGTCATAGCGCTTCTTGTATTTGCTTCGGATGTATGGCTTTTTATGGTTGTATTGGCGGTTAACTTGCTTGCCCTGAGGGAGTTCTTCCATATCTCTTCATACTCCGATGACAATGTCTTGTTTCTTTTGACCCTTATTTCAGGGTCTTTTTTGAATATTGGAGGTTATCTCTGGGGGGAGCGGGGTGTTTTGTCTCTTCTTCCACTGTTTTTACTTGTCTTGTTTATCAGTAGATTTTTTGTTAATGAAGATATTAAAGGTTCTGTCAATTCTATAGGGTTCGGGCTTTTGGGTCTGATTTTTATAAGTCTCCTTCTTTCGTATATAATATTGATAGGACACTTGCATTCAGGCAGGAATATATTGACGCTGGTTTTATTCGATGTATGGTGTGTCGATACCTTCGCTTATTATACAGGGAAAAACTGGGGCAGGCAAAGGCTTTCACCCGTTGTAAGCCCTAATAAGACTATAGAAGGCAGTATCGGAGGATTTGCAGGCGGGATTATATTTGCGGTGCTTCTATGGGGGATATTCTTTAGATACCTGCCCTTTTTTTATGTTCTTCTTCTATCCTGCGGGGTCGGCATATTGGCTCAGCTTGGAGACCTTGCCGAATCACTCTTCAAGCGGTGGGCGGGGGTAAAGGATTCAGGGAGTATCTTCCCGGGACACGGCGGAATGCTTGATCGTATAGACAGCCTTCTTTTTATCCTGCCTTTTACGTACTACTTAACGGTAATCTTCTCCATTTAAAGTAAATCCTGAAAGGAACCGATATATTATTGAAGAAACTCTCTATTTTAGGTTCTACAGGCACAATAGGAAAGAATACCCTTGATGTCGTGAGGAGGTTCCCTGAACTCTTTCGGGTTCTTGCATTGAGCGCAGGAAGCAATGTAGAGCTTTTGGAAGAGCAGATAAGGGAGTTTTCACCTCGGCTTGTTGTGATAGGCTCTCTTGAAGGTGCGGAAAGACTTAAAAAAAAGAAGTCTTCTTCATCTCCTGAGATATTGTGGGGAAGAGACGGGCTTGATGCTGCGTCAACGATGGATGACGTGGATCTTGTAATATCGGCTATTACAGGCGCCGCAGGCCTTATACCGACCTTTGCGGCTGTAAAGGCAGGCAAAGATGTTGCCCTTGCCAATAAGGAGAGCCTTGTCTTAGCCGGTGATATAATTATGAAAGAGGCGCATAAGTCGGGTTCTGCCATCCTGCCGGTTGACAGTGAACACAGCGCCGTATTTCAGTCTATGAAAGGCCAGAAAAGGGAAGATATAAAGAGGATAATCCTTACGGCCTCAGGGGGGCCTTTTCTTAATCATTCCATGGAGGAGATGCAATCCGTAACCCCGGAAGACGCCCTGAACCATCCCAGATGGCTTATGGGAAGCAAGGTAACCATAGATTCCGCCACATTGATGAACAAGGGACTTGAGGTAATAGAAGCAAGGTGGCTTTTTGATTTAGAACCTGATAAGATAGATGTGTGTATACATCCTGAGAGTGTTATACATTCCATGATAGAGTATAACGATAGAACGATAATGGCGCATATGTCATATCCGGATATGCGCGGGCCGATCTCATATGCGCTTGGTTATCCCGAAAGGCTTGACGCAGGTGTTCCTCGTCTGGATTTTGGTGAGTTAAAGTCGCTCACATTTCAAAAGCCGGATAATGTGCGTTTTCCGTGTTTGGGACTTGCCTACAGGGCATTAAGGACAGGGGGAACTATGCCTGCAGTGCTTAATGCCGCAGATGAGGTTGCCGTCGGGGCATTTCTTAAAGGGGAGATACCTTTTATCGTTATACCGGATGTGATTGAATCTGTTATGGAAAGGCACATGCCTTTACAGGATATGGATATCAAAGGAGTGCTTGAAGCCGACGGATGGGCGCGCAAAGAAACAAGTATGATCATAAAAAGATACGAGAGGAGAAAGATATAGATGGAGACGATTATAGCCTTTATTATAGTTTTGGGAATTTTGATCTTTGTTCATGAGTTGGGGCATTTTATATTTGCAAAGCTTTTGGGTGTCGGGGTGCTCAAGTTTTCGCTTGGTTTTGGGCCCAAGATACTCGGCAAAAAGATAGGTGAGACCGATTATATGATCTCGGCCTTCCCATTGGGCGGTTATGTAAAGATGGTGGGCGAATCTCCGGGCGAAGAGGTGCCGGAGGACTTGGAGAAGATATCTTTTACAAATAAATCGTATCTAAATAAAATGTCCATTGTGGCGGCGGGGCCCGTGTTTAATATCTTTTTTGCCGTACTTTTGCTTTCCAGTCTCTGGATTTACGGCGTCCCTGCTTTGACAACAAAGGTGGGTGAGGTAAAGCAAGGGCTTCCTGCATACGAGGCCGGCATTAAAGAGGGTGACAGGGTGCTGTCCGTTATGGACAAACCAGTCAAAACATGGGAAGAGATGGCTGCACTGATACATAAGTCAAGCGGGCCTGTTGCTTTAAAATTGAAAAGGGATGGAGAGGTTTATGAGGTTACGGTCAGCCCGCAACTTTCAAAGGTTAAGAATGTCTTTGGTGAGATGGAAGATGCAAGGATTATCGGTGTTGCATCTTCGGGTGAGACGGTTATCATCAGGCATAATCCGATTACCGCACTTTATATGGGAACCTCTCAGACAGCAAGGCTTGTCGAACTTACATTTATCGGACTGGGAAAACTTATAAAGGGCAAGGTGCCGCTTAAAGATTCTCTTGGCGGGCCCATACTTATAGCTCAGCTTACCGGGGAACAGGTAAAACAGGGCATGAGAAGCCTTATCTTTTTTGTGGCTCTTTTGAGTGTCAATCTCGGCATAATAAACCTCTTTCCCATCCCCATCCTTGACGGAGGACACCTGCTTTTCTTTACCATTGAGCGTATTATTAGGCGTCCGCTTAGTGAAAAAGGGATGGAGATGGCGCAAAGGGTCGGCATGGCAATACTTGCCCTGCTTATGGTTTTAGTTGTTTATAACGATATATTACGGCTTATTCATAAACATTAAACCCAAATCCCGCTATCGTGGGATTTGGGGAGTATATGGAGTTTGTTTTTTGAAGATACTTGCATTTGATACTGCAACAAGGTCCGGCAGTGTGGCTATTTTGGATGACAGCCGCATCATTGTCGAGATGAACTCCGATACCGGCAAGACCCACTCGGAAAGTCTGTTGCCCGCTGTCGATCATGTTTTACATGAAACCGGCTATGTTATTGATGATATCGATGGTTATGCCCTGACAATAGGGCCTGGTTCTTTTACGGGGTTAAGGATAGGGTTGAGCACGGTAAAGGGGCTTGCATGGGCATCGGGCAAGCCCGTGATGGCTGTATCCACATTGGAGGCTTTGGCGCATAATATCCCCTTTACTGACAAATTTATCTGTCCTGTTCTGGATGCGAGGAAAAAAGAGATATATACCGCAATATTTAGATGGAATGGCTCAGATATTGAAAGGGTAAGTGAAGATGCGGTTATGCCGCCTGCCGGACTTTTTGATCTTATAGATGGAGAGACTATCTTTTTAGGCCCTGGTCTGAATATTTATGGCGCATATATCTCCGAGAGACTTGGAAACGGCGCGACGTTTGCCCCTGAGAATCTATGGTCAGTCAGGGCATCCAATGTGGGTATTATTGCTTTAGAAGGTTTTAAAAGAGGTGAAGGCAGGGAGTCGTCAATACTGCTCCCTCGCTATATAAGGCCTTCTGAGGCAGAGCTGAATTGGGGTAAGAAGAGAGATCAATAACCGGTACGGTGAGTAGGGAAATCGCCGAGGGCATTTAAGTTTAATTCGGGCAGTTAAGGATGTATTGCCAATTTCAAATCCCGATATATCGGGATCCGGGCGGGATTAATCACTTGACATATATCGGGGACATCTTATAACATGGATTTGAATAGCTCAGGGTATAAAACCTGTTTTAAATAGAAGTGTTAGGTGTTTTATATGACTATTCTCATTGATAAATTAGGTGAGATGCTTCTTGAAGAGGGACTTATTACAAGACCTCAGTTGAATAAAGCCATTGAAGCTCAAAAGAGCAAAGGCGGAAGACTTGGTTTCAATCTTGTAAAGCTGGGTTTTATTGATGATAGTGTGCTTACCTCATTTTTGAGCAAGCAGTACGGTGTGCCTCCTGTTAATCTATTGGCAGACGATGTTGACCTTGAGGTTGTTAAACTTGTCCCCGAAGATATTGCTCAAAAATATCTGCTTATACCCATAAAAAGGGAAGGCCCCGATCTATATGTGGCAATGGCGGACCCATCCAACATCTTTGCCATAGATGATCTTAAATTCCTTACAGGTTATAATATCGAGCCCTTGGTTGCATCTGAAGTGGCTATTAAAGGTGCCATAGACAAGTACTATGATTCGTCCGCCACTCTTGCCGACGTGATGGCCGGAATGGAGGGTGAAGATGACCTTGAGTTTGTAATGGAGGAAGAGGATGAGGATATGGGGGATATCCAGAAGGCGACAGAGGATGCCCCTGTTGTTAAACTTGTCAATCTTATCTTGACTGATGCGATCAAAAAAGGAGCAAGCGATATCCATATAGAACCTTATGAAAAGGAATTCAGGGTAAGATTCAGGATAGATGGTGTCCTTCATGAGATAATGAAACCGCCTTTTAAGCTTAAAAACGCAATAATATCGAGACTCAAGATAATGTCCCAGCTCGATATCGCCGAAAGAAGACTCCCTCAGGACGGCAGGATCAAATTAAAATTAGGCAAGAATAAGGACATAGACTTCAGGGTCTCCGTGCTTCCCACTCTATTTGGAGAAAAGGTGGTTTTAAGGCTGCTTGACAAATCAAACCTCCAGCTTGATATGACAAAGCTTGGTTTTGAAGATACGGCCTTAAAGAATTTTATGGATGCCATACATAAGCCATGGGGGATGGTTTTGGTTACAGGGCCTACCGGCAGCGGAAAAACCACAAGCCTCTATTCGGCCCTGACAGAGCTGAATAAGGTGAGCGAAAACATATCCACCGCAGAAGACCCTGTTGAGTACAACCTTGCCGGTATCAATCAGGTCCAGATGCATGAGGATATAGGGCTTAATTTTGCCGCAGCTCTAAGGTCGTTTTTGAGACAGGACCCGGATATCATTATGGTCGGTGAGATAAGGGACTATGAAACGGCGGAGATAGCGGTAAAAGCCGCTCTGACCGGACACCTTGTTTTAAGCACCCTTCATACCAATGATGCCCCAAGCACGATAAATCGAATGTTGAATATGGGGATAGAACCCTTTCTTATAGCTTCTTCTGTAAACCTGATCCTTGCCCAGAGACTTGCAAGAAAGATATGCTCCGAATGCAAGGAGGAACTTGAAGTGCCGAGACAGGCGCTTATAGACCTTGGCGTTGCTCCTCAAGAGGCGGAAGGTTTTGTCTCTTATCATGGAAAGGGGTGTTCTGCCTGCAGCAATACGGGCTATAAAGGCAGGATAGCGCTCTATGAGGTCATGCCTATGTATGAAGAATTGAAAGAGATGGTACTAAAAGGCGCTTCCGGCGCTGAACTTAAGAGAAAGGCTATAGAACTCGGTATGAAAAGCCTTAGGCAGAGCGGCATTGTAAAGATGAAAGAAGGAGTTACAACCGCTGAAGAGGTGTTGAGGGTGACTATGGCCGACTGAGGACAGTGTCTGTCCCTAAATGGCTATTTTGTCCAATCTCTGTGTCAGGCTCAGATTTTAATCCTCGAAATACTAAAAAGTATTCCTGTGGTTAAAATCTTCGCCTTCCTTGACCTTGAACAAACTATCTCATTTATGGACAGACACTAATCGGGAGGAAATTTTATGGAAAACAATCTACACAACCTGCTTCAATTGTTGATAGAAAGGGATGCCTCTGATCTCCATATAACGGCGGGCTCGCCTCCAAGGCTGAGAATAAACGGCAAGCTTATGCCCATAGACCAGCCCTCCCTTGATGCAAGAATGAGCAAGCTCTTGTGTTACAGTGTGTTAAAGGATAATCAGAAGAAGGTCTTTGAAGAGGAGGAAGAACTTGATTTCTCCTTTGGTGTAAAGGGACTTAGCAGGTTCAGAGGAAATATTTTTATTCAAAGAGGCGCCGTGGCGGGGACATTCAGGGTTATACCGTTTAAGATAAGAAGTTTTGAAGAACTCGGTGTGCCGCTTATAGTGGAAGAGCTTACAAAGAAGCCAAGGGGACTGATGCTTGTTACCGGGCCTACGGGAAGCGGCAAATCGACCACGCTGGCCGCTATGATCGATAAAATAAACGCCGAGAGACCTGAACATATCATTACGATTGAAGACCCTATAGAGTATCTTCATCCCTCCAAAAAATCGCTTGTAAACCAGCGTGAGGTCGGCTCTGATACCCATAGTTTTAGAACGGCGCTGAAACACATATTAAGACAGGACCCCGATGTGGTATTGCTCGGAGAGATGAGGGATCTTGAGACTATAGAAACTGCGCTTACCATAGCCGAAACCGGTCATCTGTGTCTTGCCACCCTCCACACCAACAATTCCGTTCAGACGATTAACAGAATAGTGGACGTATTTCCATCACATCAACAGTCTCAGGTCCGCGCACAGCTTTCTTTTGTCCTTGAAGGGGTGATATCTCAGATATTGGTCTCAAGGGCCGACGGCAAGGGACGTGTTATTGCGACAGAGGTAATGATCCCGAATGCCGCTATAAGGAATCTTATAAGGGAAGATAAGGTTCACCAGATATACTCGCAGATGCAGGTTGGACAGACCAGGTTCGGTATGCAGACGATGAATCAATCACTGCTTGATCTTTATCAGAAAAAGCTGATCTCTCTGGAAGATGCAACGGGAAGGAGTCCTGAGCCGGATGAATTCAGGCAGATGCTTTCCAAACTTGGCATGGAGGCCTCTGCAGGGTAAATGGGGGTTCTAAGTTATTTATTTTACTTAATGTCTGTTCGAAATTCCATATAAGCGCTGTTTATGGAGGTTTACTATGCCCTTATATTCATGGCAGGGAAGGGATGCAAGCGGTAACAAGAAAAAGGGAGAGATAGAGGCAGGGAACCCCGTTCTTGCCTCCGCCCTTTTAAGGAAACAACATGTAGTGCCCCTGTCAATAAAGGAAAAGAAAAAGGGTGCTCTATCCATGGATATCAATCTGCCCACCCTTGGTTCAGGGGTAAAGGATAAGGATGTTGTTGTTTTCACAAGACAGTTTGCCACCATGATCGATGCCGGGCTTCCTCTTGTTCAGTGTCTCGATATACTTGCATCTCAGCAGCCTAACAAAGTGTTTAAGAAGGCTATATCCGAGGTGAAGGCCGATGTTGAAGGGGGCGCCACCTTTGCCGATTCCCTGCGCAAACAGCCCAAGATATTTGATGAACTTTATGTAAATCTTGTGGCGGCGGGCGAGTTGGGGGGTATCCTTGATACCATTTTAAACAGGCTGGCTGTCTTTATGGAAAAGGCAATGAAGCTTAAAAGCAAGGTAAAGGGGGCTATGGTCTATCCTGCAAGTATCCTTGGCATAGCCGTAATCGTGCTTGCGATACTCCTTACATATGTAATACCC
>JALXFI010000014.1 GCA_027069035.1 bacterium | reverse complement strand
TGACAATATGGTAATACCTGTCCTGAGGCATGTAGATATAGGGTATATCCTCCTTTCTCCTGTATACGAAGTATGAAAGTATCATCCTGTTTACTGCACGGTGGCCTACGATCATAATGTTGTCATAATGGTTGCTTAGGTACAGAACCTTCTTGATGCCTCGTTCGATACGCTTTTCCATGGAGACATAGCCTTCACCTTCAGGGTATTTATAAAAATATTTATTTCGTTTTCTTGCGGCGGCAACTTCCGGCATCTCTTTGCTTATTTCGTCATAGGTCATGGATTCGCATATACCACCGTTTATCTCGTTAAATTCTTCAAGGGGAATTATCTTGTTTACATGGGCAGTCTTTTTTACAGGCATGGCGGTCTGCATGGTTCTTTTAAGGGCTGAGGTGAATATAAGGGGTATCTTTTTCTCTTTAAATTCACGGGACAGGTTTTTGGCCTGTTCTTTACCCCTATGGGTAAGATCGGGGTTCCCACCTATTCTGTTCTCGACGTTGTAATACGTTTCTGTATGACGGATGAGGTACAGGTTTTTTATAAACGGCGTAACGATAAAGTCCCGTATGCGGTCTATAAAGGGTATGTCATTGCTCAACTTCTCTTTAAGTATCCGGTAGTTGAATGAATCTATCTTTATGAAATTCTTTTCCCTTTTAAGGGGACTGTAAATGCCTTCGTAGTACTCGATCCTCTTTTTAAGAGAGGCCACGGCGTTTTTACGTGTAAGATGATTGAATTCGGGTATTTCTACCTTGTGCCTGATGTTGGCTTCCAATATTTCATGGTCGTTGTTTATGCATTCAATAAAGAGTACGTTTTCTTCGGGCAGCATACTGCAGAGCATCCTGCGACGTTTTACACTCACATTGGTTGCATCTATGATCGCCGTTCTTGGCATTGCCCCGCCCTTGGTTATAAACTCTTTTGCCTTGTTTAAATTTATAACGGCATAATGTTCACGAAGGGCAACCCCTTCTTTGTTTTTTGGGTCAAAAAACTCAGGATAACTGGTATTTTCTTTACTGAGCTTTCTTCTTAGATCGCCGTTGTTGAATACTCTTGCGTGTATGCCGTCCCTTTTAAGGCTTTCGGCGATCTTTCCTGTTATGGTGGTCTTGCCTCTCGCCGGAAGCCCTACCATTATGATGTAGAGGTGTTCTTTATTAAGACTCATATTTGTTAATGGTTATTGGGTTAGCTTAGCATGTTAAGGATAGGTTTCAATTATTCTTTCGCTTCACCACCGCCGCATTGACCCTATCGGGGTTCGCAGGTGGGGGAATACTTGCCCCTTCTGGCATCTGAAGGTCCGGCTTTCCCCCTCCTGCTCACCCTCGATGGGATGAGACTTACAGTTATTGGGGATAATACTGATAAATAAGAGTATCAGACTCTTATAGCCTGTGGCTGAATCCCCAATGCTCTCGGCGAGTTACGCTCTAAGAATAATTGAAACCTTATAAAGTTTATTTCTGCTGATTTAACTCAATATTCATAATAATTATTATCCAACATCTCAGCCAAAAAAATGGTCGCTGTTAGAATGCATAAGTAAGTATTAAGAGGAAGCCTTCTGGTGGATATGATATGACATATAGTCTGCTGAGCAGAGCATGGTGCTCTCTCAGAATCATTAAACCCATAACAGGAGGCTTCCAAATGAGAATATATTACATTGGCATGGACATTCACAAGAAGAAAATATCATATTGTATCAAGACGGCATCCGGAGTGATTAAAGAAGAAGGGAGTGTTTCTTCTAATCGTGTAGGATTAGGGCAATGGGTAAGTAATCTTCCGCATCCATGGGTGGGGGGATGGAGGCAACGCTTTTTACAGGTTGAATTTATGAGCCCCATGCATTGGAATTAAATGAAGCCAATCCTAAGATGCTCAAGGCTATAGCATCTGCTAAGAAGAAGAGTGACAAGGTAGATGCCAGGATGATTGCAGATCTTTTGCGATGAAATCTTTTACCTGTAAAAGCAAAAGAGGACCTATATCTAAACAGAGGAACAAACATTTACAGACGGTTCTTATTAGGGGCCGCCAAGCTTGCCCCCCGCTGGAACTCTCAACTGGCTGAGGTCTATGACAGGGAGGTTAAGAAAGGGAACAAAAACAGGGCAACACTGGCAGTGGCGAGGAAACTTACGGCCTATATGTTTGCCGTAGACAAGAGGGATTCTGGTTTTATAGGGGCAGAGACTACGCAGGCGGCTTGAGAGCTGATATATATATACATAACGCAATATATTTGCAGATGCTCTTCCCGGCGGGTCTCACGTATTAGGGTCTGTGTGATCTGACTTAAAAGCTCAGTGAGACGACATTGTCGCTGTTTTGAGACCGGCGGGTTTGACCCAAACTCAATCTTCTGTAATGGCCATATAAAGGGGTGATGCCTATGAAAACAATCGCATTGCCTGGCCTGAGACAGCAAATGGATGTCTGGTCGCAAGTGATAGTCGGACCACTTACTTGATTAAAAAAGAATTATGGCAAATATAGCGTAATAATTAAACCATCTGAAGGTGCTATCAGAAAGGTTAGGGGAAATCTCCGCTTTCCCCCTTGACTTTACTTATCATGGATGGATGTACCTATTTAAAAACACTTTCACCACTGAGAACACTGAGATCACTGAAAAAAACTTTCTATTATTTATCCGTAACCCGTAACACTTTGTGTCCTGCATCGTGATTTTCAGTGCCTTCTGTACCTTCAGTGGTTTAAAAAGGGGCGCAGTTCTCAATTAATCTACGAATTGACACGAATAAAAACACTTTAACCACTGAGAACACTGAGATCACTGAAGAAAACCTTCTATTATCTATCCGTAACCCGTAACACTTTGTGTCCTGCATCGTGATTTTCAGTGCCTTCTGTGCCTTCAGTGGTTAAAAAAGGGGCGCAGTCCTCAATTAATCTACGAATTGACACGAATAAAAACACTTTAACCACTGAGAACACTGAGATCACTGAAGAAAACCTTCTATTATCTATCCGTAACCCGTAATACTTTGTGTCCTGCATCGTGATTTTCAGTGCTTTCTGTGCCTTCAGTGGTTAAAAAAGGGGCGCAGTCCTCAATTAATCTACGAATTGACACGAATAAAAACACTTTAACCACTGAGAACACTGAGATCACTGAAGAAAACCTTCTATTATCTATCCGT
>JALXFI010000013.1:361-9284 GCA_027069035.1 bacterium | reverse complement strand
CTGTGTTCTCGGCGATTTTCTTTCTCACCGTACCGGTTATGTACGCCTCAAAAGAAAAATCGCCTGCGGCCTTGCATTTAAAGCGTCTTGCCAATTTGCCCAAAAACCTATCTCTGTTTTTGGGTGACATTTAATACCTACTGTGTTTCAGTCGTTTCAGACTTGCCGAACCTTAAAATTCTTTTTATATCCTCAAGTATCAAATACAAGGACGGTATAAGGATAAGCGTAATGCCTGTAGCAAAGAGTATGCCGAAACCGAGGCTTATTGCCATAGGGATTAGAAACTTGGCTTGAACGCTCTTTTCAAGTATCATGGGCGTAAGGCCGAAAAACGTTGTGAGTGAAGTAAGGAGTATTGGCCTGAATCGTCTCGTTCCTGCGTCCTGTATAGATTTGACAATATCCGCCCCTTCTCTGTGATTTCTGTTTGCCTGATCTATCAAGAGCAAAGAATCGTTTACAACGACACCCGCAAGCGCCACTATCCCGAACATGCTGAGTATGCTTAAATCATATCCCATGATCAGATGTCCCAAAATAGCCCCTACGATACCGAATGGTATAGCCATCATTATAAGGAGAGGCTGGCTGTAGCTTTTGAAAGGGATGGCAAGAAGGGTGTAGATGCCTAATAGGGCAAGGAGGAATCCTTCCCGCATGCTTCCCATAGATTCCCTTCGTTCCTTCTCCTCACCTACCATGTTAAAAGTAATCCCGGGATAATCCTTTCTCAGATCTGCAAGCACCCCTTTTTGGATACTTTCTATAACCTCTTCGGAATTTGCGACATTATCATCAACGCTTGCCGTAACGTTCACCACCCTCTTCCGGTCTGTCCTGTTTATTGTGCTGAAACCCCTTCCAAGAATGACCTTTGCCGCCTGTTCCAATGGGATCTCTCCGCCTTCAGGCGTCCTTATGCGCATCTGGTTAAGGTTCCAGAGGCTTTTCCGATACCTTTCAGGATATCTGACCATTACCTTTACCTCATTTCTTCCTCTCTGGAGACGAAGAGCCTCGGCGCCGTAAAAGGCCGAACGTATCTGTCTGCCGAGTTCTTCTGCCGTTACACCTGATATCCTTGCAGCGGGTTTGAGGTATATCTTAAGTTCTTTTTTACCTTTTGAGTAATTGTCATCAATATCGCTGACTCCATCATATTTTGCAAGGGCATCCTTTATGCGTTTTGATGCGATGGTGAGCACTTCAGGATCATTATGGGCAATCTGGACATCTATGTCATTCCCTATATGAATTATATTTGAAGAGAACGTAAGCGAGTCCACACCGGGAATATCGCCGACTTTATCCCGCCAACTGTTACTTATTTTGTATGCAGGGACACTCCTCTCTTCACTGCCGGTAAGGAACATGGCGATATTTGCCATATGACTTCCCGTGCTGGCCTCTCCTCCTCCGGGCCCAAACCCGGGAAGGGTTGAACCGACTATAGAGAAGATATTAACGAGCACGCTCTCCTTATCAGGATTTTTAGCATCATATTCAGATACGACTTCCATGCCCTTTTTTACAATTAAATTCTGTACTCTGTCGGTCTCTCCTACAGACGTGCCCAACGGCATTTTCAGGGAGGAAATAATTATATCGCCTTCAACGGTCGGCATAAAGGTAAATTTTATTAATCCTCCTCTGACAACACCTATGATGAGCATAAGTATCATAACGCCTGTTGCAACGGTTACATAGCGGTTTCTCAAACAAAGGGAGAGGGTTTTCCTGTAAGGCCCTGAAATGAATCCTTCAAGTGCCTTCCCAAAGAAATTCCTTATCCTGTCAATCCTGCCTATTATATAACCGTTGCCGTTTCTTTTTTTGCCCTTTGCAAGATGTGAAGGAAGAACGAATAACGATTCTACAAGTGATACGGTGAAAAGTGTAATAACCACAAGTGGAAGAACCTTTATAAACTTTCCCATCATGCCGCTTACAAAGACAAGGGGAAGAAAGGCGGCTATGGTTGTAAGTATTGAGAAGATGACAGGGGTTGCCACTTCAAGGACGCCGTCGATCGCCGCCTGTTGAAAGGGTTTTCCTTTCTGGCGGTGTTCGTAAATATTTTCTCCCACAACTATGGCGTCATCAACAAGGATACCAAGGGCAAGTATAAAGGCAAAGAGTGAGATCATATTTATCGATACGCCTACAACCGGCATTAAAAGCAGTGCGCCAAAGAAAGATATGGGCACCCCAAGCATTACCCACAGGGCAAGTCTTATCTCAAGGAAGAGTCCAAGCACAATAAAGACAAGAAAGAGTCCGTACCTGGCGTTTTTAAGCAATAGATCCCTGCGGCTCTTGAATATATCGGAAGTGTCGTTATTGGTGGTGATATTTATGGAGTCCGGAAGCAGATTTTTCTTATCTTTGACATATTTTTTCACTGCCGCGGATATCTCGGTTGGTTTCTGGTTTGCCACCCTGAACACCTTTACCATGGCGGCGGGTTTTCCGTCGAGACGCGCAAATATGTCCGTATCACGGAATGTGTCCAGTATCTCTGCAATGTCTCCAAGCTTTACCTCTGTGCCGTCCGGATTTGAAATTATCGTAATATCGGCATACTCAACTCCTCTGTATCTGCGTTCCTTGGTGCGCAGCAGTATCTCTCCGCCGACGGTCTTTATAGTGCCTCCCGGAAGATCAAGCGAGGCTCTTCTTATCCTTCTCGCAACCTCGTTTAATGTCAAATCATATTTTCTTAAATTCTCTTCCGGTATCTCGATAGATATCTCGTAAGGTCGAACCCCTCCAAGATCAACCTGAGTAATATTCGGCATGTTGAGCAGATCCTCGCGAATCTGCTCCGCCTGTTCTCTCAACGCCTTTTCTGAGACATTGCCGTAGACAATTATTGAAATGACCTCGGTGCGGTTTAAGAGTTTGCTTATAATAGGTTTTTCAGCATCCTCGGGGAATGTGGTTATACGGTCAACAGCGCTCTTTATATCCTGAAGAACGATGTCCGTATCTGCGTCCGTGCGAATCTCGGCTATTACGGTGCCGGCGCCCTCGGCGGCAATAGAGTTTATCTCTTTTATTCCGTCAACCCCTGTAAGAGAGTCTTCAATCTGAAGGAGTATCCCCTCTTCAACCTCTTCAGGGCCGGCTCCGGGATAGACAACCGTAACCTGAACCTTATCAAGGGATATTTCAGGGAAGACTTCCTGTTTTATAGAAGAGCCCTTTATAAGTCCGCCTGCAATAAAGAACATCATGAGCAGGTTTGCGGCCACATGATTTTTGGCCATCCATTTGATAGCATTTGTCATAATTTAAGGCCCCTCATTTTTTATACGGAGTTTCATCCCATCGGCCGCCCCTGTAAGCGTGGTAAGAACAATCTTCTCACCTTTTTTAATGCTGTCTTTGATAAAAAACCTGTCACCTTCGCGCCTTACAACAGTCACAGGTTTTATGCGGAGCTTATTTTCACTGTCCATTGTCCAGACAGTGGAGTTGTCCCTTAGCGCTTTAGCCGGAATTATTATTACCCCTCTAAGTGTTTTCCCCTTGAGCTTGACGTTTACAAAGGTAGCGGCCTCAAGGTTCGGACCTTTTTTAGGAGCGTCTTTCTTAAGCCTGTACGGGTCGTTTACTTGAGCGATGATCCTTGCCATGCGGCTTTGCCGGTCGATTTCGCCAAGTGAGCGCACAACCCTTCCCTTCCAGTGAAAATTCTTTTTACCTGCATTTACCTCGATCAAAGCGGTTGAACCGTTGCCTTCCGTATTGTAATGCGGTATATTGAGCCACTCTAATTCCCTAAGCGGGAGAGGTATAAGAACCTCGGCAACATCGGTGCCTGCCGCAACGGCAACGTTTATGCCTGCTCTTACATATTGCCCCAATTCTATATTTTCCGAACGGATACGAAGATTAAAAGGCGCCTTTATTTTGGTACGGCTTAAGTCAAGCAATGCCTGTTTAAGGGCTGCTCTGGCGGAATCTACGTTTGCATGGGCGTTCTTTAGCTGAGGTTCATAAAGTACAAGCGGGTTGGGTTTTGCCTTTTTTCCAAGTTCCAATCGTTTCCACTCGGAACGCGCTATCCGTGCCTTGCTTTCTACATTGGCAAGGTCATACTCCGCCTTTGCCAAGGCGGCCTTTGTTCTGTCTATTGCAAGCCGGTAATCGATGTCTTCAATCTTAAAAAGAAGCTCGTCCTTCTTAAAAAAACCTCCTTCAACAAAATTCGGGGCAAGGTAGGTGATCTTTCCGCTTACCTGCGGGATTATATTTATCTCCATACGTGCCCTTACGGTTCCTGTTGCCCTTACCACAACGGTATGATCAACCTTTTTTACCGGCATTACTTCCACCAGTATGCCAGGATTTTCCTTAAGCTCTTCCTTTGGACTCTGGCGCATCCGGGAGAGCCTCTTCATTGCGGTATAGCCTGCCCCGATAATAAATACGACAAGTATAATATTCAATATTATTTTGCCGAAATCTTTTGCATTAGCCATAGTATTTAATCCTCTTTTTTAGTATTCTCTAAATGTTCAATAAACTCATCCTTCATCCATCTTCCCCCAAGCGCCCTTGCAAGGCTTATCCTGTTCGATATAAGCTGACGCCGTGCAGAGAGAAGTCTTTTTTGCGCTTCAAAGTGGAGGTTTTGAGATGTCAATACGGGGATATAATCGGAGAGTCCCTGCATATATCGTTCAACAGAAAGACGCAGGGCATTGTCCGTTACATCGACCTGTTCTTTCAGGTATCTGATATTCTCCTCTGTGGAACGGCTTCTTGCAAGGGCGTCTTCAACCTCTTTGATGGCATTCAGCACAGATTTATGATAACCGGCGAGATGTTCCATATAAACGGCCTTGGCCCGACCGACCTCTGCCCTGAGCCTGCCGCCGTTGAGCACCGGCTGTGCCAGTTTTATAATGATGTTCCAGAAAGTACCGGAAATATCCCCCGTGCTGAGGGCGGTCTGTGAAGCGCCGTAACCGCCAAGGAGATTAAATGACGGAAACCTGTCTGCTATAGCCGCCGCCACCCGCGCATCACTTGCCTTAAGCTGTAAAATTTCTTTTTGTATGTCCGGCCTCATTGCAAGCACCTGAGACGGGATGCCGGCAGGGAATGCCTTTTGTGCCGGAGGTATATCTCTGAGAGCGCCTGATATATTCTTTTCAGGAAACCTTCCAATGAGTACCGAGAGCCCGTGTTCGGCAACGGCCAGACCAGCCTCAAAGGCCGGACGACTTGCCTTTGCAGACGCAAGGTTTTGTCTTGCCTGATAGACGTCCAGCACCGAGACCAGGCCTTCTCTGTAACGCTCTTCAACGCGCGCAAGGGTTTCTTGAAATGAGTTTATTGTCTCATCGGCCAGTTTTAACTGTGCACGCTGCTCAACTGCAAGATAATAAAGGTCTGCCACCTGTGCGGAAAGGGTTATGAATAAAGACTCGATATCTTCCTTTGACGCCTCTTTTTCAAGCGCAGCCGCCTTGCTTCTGTTTTTAAACCTTTTCCATACATCTATCTCATAGCCTGCTGCAAGTGAAAGGCTGTAGTTGTTTCCAACGGTACTGCCCGATATACCTGGCTGGCTGTCTCTGCTTGCCTGAGCGTTGATATCAAGAAATGGCGCTTCGGCTGCCTTTGTTGATTTATATACAGCCTGTAACTGGTCAAGATGCGCATATGCCTGCGCAATATCAAGGTTTTTTGAAAAGGCCTCTTCCATGAGGCCGTTTAATCTCTTGTCATTAAAAAATTTCCACCATCTGCCGGTTTCAGGAATCTTTGAGGAGTCAACTGTATCCTCTATAAAGGAGTCCGGTGTCGGGATATCTATGGTTTTCGGCCTGTTAATAGAGCATGATACAAGAAATACAAAGGCCGGAAGAACATATATAATATATTTTATCATCGAGGCCTTCATTTACTCTCCATACCTGCGGTAACAAACCGAACGAGCAGATCAATCACGTTATCCATATCCTGAACCGGATTTATACCGTCCGGAAGCACCTCCATCTTTCCCCTCTCACACATGATGTGGCTCATTGCGCCCACAGAAAAATGCGTTTTCAGAAATATTGTTTCTTTCGGCATATTCGGAAGCGCTTCGCAAAGTATCTCAAAACAAAGCAGAAACAGGGGTCTTATCCTGTTTTGAAATATCCTGAGCACTGTTTCATTTGGTTCAACCATTGAACGTCCTACAAGGGCAATAAAGTTTTCGGCCCCTTTGCCGGAAGCTTTAAATTTAAGAGTGGGCTCAATAACGGCGCGAAGCACGTCTTCTACTGACGGGAGTGTACCGGTCTTTCCTGCATTGTCTCTTATCTCTTTGAGTCTCTTTCTGCGGATGCTGTTAAGCGGGTTCAGCCTCCGCTCGAACACCGCTTCAAGGAGAGATTCCTTTGAGCCGAAATGATAATTGACCGCAGCGAGATTCACACCCGCCTCCTTTGTGATAAGACGCAGAGATGTAGAGTGGAAACCTTTTTTTGCAAAGAGCTTTTCTGCGGTATCGAGTATTTTTTCCTTTGTATCGGACTGACCCATCGTTTGCTTGCCCTTTATTAATTTATACGTATGATTAAAACATACGTTTGAATTATTGTCAAGTGTATTTGGTTTTTGGGGTATGCCGGTTAGTTTAGAGAGTTAAGGATAGATTGGCAATTTTAAATCCCACCACATCGGAATTCGGGAGGCATCTAAACCGGCTTTGTTGTTAAAGGTCTTTCCCCTTAAACCATATCAATGGCATTTAGTGATCTTCTTATAGTGTTTGTCAGTTCATTCAGGGTGAATGGCTTAGGTAGGAATTGGGCATTATCTTTAAAAAACTTAGAGTGTTTGATATGGTTTTCACTATAGCCTGACATAAAGATAATCCTCATTGAAGGATTTGATTTTACAAGTTTTTTTGCAACTTCAGCGCCGTTCATGTCCGGCAGTATAATATCCGTTAAGAGCAGATCAATGCGGTCTTTACATGTTTTTGCCTTTTCTATCGCTTCATATCCGTTAGATGTGCATATGATATTATAGCCCAGATTATTTAATACATCGGCGATAAGCTCTATAATCCCCGCATCATCTTCAACAACAAGGATGGTCTCTTTGCCGTGGGGCATCGTTTGGTCGGTCCCTATATGCTCCGCCTCCCCGCTGTACTCAACCACCTTCCCTGTTGCGGGAAGATAGACCTTGAATGTGGTTCCATTGCCATCTTCACTTTCAAAGCATATATGGCCGTTCATCTGGTTTATTATGTTCTGTACTGTGGCAAGCCCAAGGCCCGTGCCTCTTTTCTTTGTCGTAAAGAACGGCTTGAATATCTGCTCTTTTACTTCAGCCGGCACGCCAACGCCTGTATCAGAGACCGTAAGCAACACATAATCCCCGGGTTTGAGCCTTCCAAGAGAACGGCTTTCGTTATCCCTCAGTAAAATATTGCCCGTTGAAATTGTTATAATACCGCCCTTTGGCATTGCATCACGGGCATTTATAACAAGGTTGATTATTATCTGTTCCACCATGGTGGGATCTGCTGTTACCTGAAACAGCGCCGGTTCAAGTTTGTTTATTAAGGTTATGTCTTCACTTATAACGCGCCTTAGCATATTGAAGACTTCGGTTATCAGCTTGTTTAGGTTTATTTGAGTCGGTTCGTTTACCTCTTTCCTGCTGAAGAGCAGCATCCTCCTTATCATTCCGGCTGCATGTTCTGCAGTAACCTTGATGGTGTTTGAGCGTTTATATTCAGGGGTGTCTCCTTCAAACTGTAAGGAGAGCAGTTCTGCGTTGCCTATAATGGATGTAAGAAGATTATTAAAGTCATGGGCTATGCCACCTGTCAGCCTTCCTATAGCTTCCATCTTCTGTGATCTAATAAGCTGTTTTTCAAGAATTTTTTTGTCTGTAATATCTTTAGAAACCCATAAGAGGGTGGTTGTCATGCCTGAATCTTCTATGATCGGTGACAGTGTGTTTTGTATGCATTTTTGCTTTGAGTCGATATTTAATTCAAACTCAAAATCCACCGTTTCCCCACTGGCCGCTTTTTCTATTGCTTCATTCAGTGTATCGGAATATTTTTTTGGAATGATATCTTTTATATTGTATAACCCGTTACCCTTGTTATTAAGCAATATCTTCCCTTTCGGGCACATATAGAGGATATTGCCGTTGCAGTCTATGCTGTTTATGCACTCCGAAGACGCCTCAATAAAGCTTCTGAATCTTTTTTCGGAGTTCTTGAGCTCCTCTCCCATGCGGCGTTCTATATATCTCTCTTCAAGATAATATACATGGCCTAAAAGAGGGATGGCAAATATATGGAGACTGTGCCGTATGGGGCCGAACACATCTTTATACACCTCTTTGCTTGCAAGATTAAAGAGCATAAGAAAGTGGTCAAGGAAGAAGAACGAGAGGGCTATAAGCACTGTCGTACGTATCCATCCCGTCCGCCTCTTTCTCCATATGTGGTATATGGGAATAGACAGGAGTGACGCCGCCGTGATTCTGAAGAGCCAATCGGCCCATGTCTGGCCAAAGCTTGAAGCCGGGTTGGCGGTGATATAATCCGCCCACCACCGGAAGGTTGCGAGATAACACACCACGGTGGCTGTTAAACCAATGGTAATGTAACGGATTGGCTGGGTTCTCTCCTTAAGCAGGTACATCATGTACCCTCCTGCAACAAGAACGACGGAAAAGATTGAGATGGAATGCTCAAGCGGCGGGAATATGAAATGTATGTCGCTGAATCTGATAACGCCTGTTATGGTAAGCGAGGAGATGGCAAGCATAAAGAGTTCACGGAAAAGGCCGAGCCCAAACCCGAATAAAAGGAGGATCTCATACCGATTTCTCTTCTTTTGATGTTCAACAATGGCAAAGGCAAGAAGAACAGCCCAGAAAAGGG
>JALXFI010000013.1:0-351 GCA_027069035.1 bacterium | reverse complement strand
ACATATACCGGTCAACTTGACGCGGCAGCTACACCTGTCAACCGTCAACCAAGTTTTCAGCCCTGCCGCTAGCGAAATGCCGCGCCGCGCCCTCCCGCAAACTGAGACAAAAAATCAAGAATGAAGTTTAAAAAATTCATGTATTATATCTTAAAAGGTATTTAGCCAGAAATCTGTTTTTCCAGCCCGCCTGCCGGAATATAAGCGCAAATATATGTCCTGAACAAAGCTGATTCAGTGTTTTTTATCCTGTTTTTTTAACATACATCCTTATTATATGTAAAGTTTTTCCGACTCTATCCGATAAAAAACTATAGGACTTTATTAAGGTATAATGCGTGGGCAGGTGAA
>JALXFI010000012.1:5285-9340 GCA_027069035.1 bacterium | reverse complement strand
GTAGAAAGTGTATGCGTTCTTTTCTTTACCTTTTTCTCAAGTTCACTGTGCGATCTTTCAAGTTTCTCAACCATGTTATTAAGTGTGTTTACAAGTACGCCCACCTCGTCTTTCGCAGTCGTTCGAAGTCGTGCTTTAAGGTCTCCTTTTCCAACCCTTGCCGCAAATGAAGATGCCTTTTGAAGCGGGTGTACAACCCTTCTTGTAAAATACAACAGCGAAAATGCAAGGAATATAATTGCCACAATAAATGAGAATATAAACATACGCTGCACAAACCAAACCTTATACTCTCCCTTTGCGGCAATATGTTTTGTGAGTTTATCGATAAGTCCGACCATATCGCCGGTTTTGTTATAAAGAGACTCGGATTCAGAATTAAAAAGCGCTTCGGGTTCAGAAGAGGCAATAATCCTCTCTATATCGGATTTATATGTCTTCCATGAGTTTATAATATTGTTAATCAAAGCCCTTTCATCCATATTGGCGCTTTTTATAATGCCAGGGCCTTTGTCATAAAGACCTTTTAATATGTTGTCAAATTCTTTTTCGTCTTTTTCTATATCTTTAAACACAGTCTTTTTTTCTTCAGGCGCTGCAAGCGAAAATCTGTTGAGATTGTTAAGTATCCTGAAACTCCTCATCCTCAGGCTGCCCGCGGCATCTGTGGCAGATGCATACCCCCTTATGTTTTCAGCAGAAATAAAGTAAATAAGGTGGGCAATAGTTGTAAAGACTACAACAACAATAAGAAAAACAGAGAACTTGTGTTTTATAGAGATCATAAGACTACTTTAAAGGCGGTTTGCCCAACAACATAAAGACCTTCTCCTTGAGTTCTTCTATTTGAAAAGGTTTAAGAAGACAGCTATTGGCTCCATATTTTGTAATATTATCTATATTTTTCCTGCTCCCATAAGCAGTAATCGCAAGTATCTTTATTCCACCTGTCGCAGGATTTCCCTTTATCTGTTTGCATACCTCAAACCCGTCTATCTTAGGCATCATCAGGTCGAGTATCAATATATCAGGTTTGAAATCACCAACCTTAAGAAGGGCTTCGTATCCATTCATCGCCTTTTCAAATATAAAACTACTGTTTGTGTCTTTAAGTGCTTCGATTATAAAGTCCACAACCGTGGGTTCATCATCCACCACAAGTATCTTTGTTTCGAACCTCTTGTCCGGAAGGTTTTTATTCTTGGTTTTTTTTGTAGACTTTATTTTATCCGACTGATGAAGAGAGGCAACCGGCTCTTTTTTCAATGGAAGGGAGTGGGTATTAAGAAATGTCATGAAATCTCTTTTCCATATACGATAATGCCCTCCTGGAGTCCTGTATGCCTTAAGCATACCGCTTTTGATCCAATTCTTTACGGCATTTACGGTAACGTGACAATTCTTAGCAACATCGCCTGTCGTAAGGGGTCTATCAGGCATGGCTTATATTTTTTATATTAGTTATAGTTGTTATAATTTTGACAATATATCAGTGCGGTCAACCTATGTCAAGTAAGTTTTTTGCACAACTTCAAGTCCCGCTATCACGGGATTTGGGGGATATACACCATCTTGACAGGGGTGAGAGTGGCTGATAGAATTGTCTTAAACAAGAGTTTCTAACAGCAACGGTATCAACGCACCTGCCAGTACGGAGAGAACCACTTTGATATTGAATGTCCTGTGTGCCTCTGTAAGCAAATCGCTTGTGCCTATATAGAGAAATGTTCCGGCAACAAAAGCGATGGTTATCTTATAGAACTCATGAGGTATGAACCGTGACAGATATGCCCCGACGGGGTACATGATACCGGCCATAAAGAGGGTAAGAAAGATATATTTGGGTTTGAAGTTTGCTTTTTTCATAAGCATCGCAGTGGTAATTCCCTGCGGTATCTCATGGAGGATTACCGCAAGTGTTATGACAAACCCTATTTTAGGGGCAGTGAAATATCCGACTGCGATACCCACACCATCTATGATATTATCGGTTGCCATTCCAAAGGCAGCGACCCAACCGACAGAGTGTGTATCACATTCTTTTTCTCCACAGGAGTGGAGCATAACGATCTTTTCAACGAGGTAAAAGAGGAAAAACCCTAATGCAACATATTGGGAATTTGTCTCAATATTTGCTTCAGGTAGCAGTTCAAAGAATGATGCGGATATGACTATGCCGGAGGCTATGCCGAGAATATACCTGTTGTCTATCTTAGAAAAGATTGGGCGCATAAAAAGCACTCCGCCCATTATATCCGAGAGTGTGGCAATTAATGAAAGCAGAAGAGGCATAAACAATCCTTAAAAATTGTTAGAAAAACATCCGTCATCGATTAATCAAATCGGAATCTTCAGTGGTTAAAGTTTTTCAACGACCCGGGAACCGTTTACTTAGTTTATATTGCATAATATATCATCATTTTGTCAACTTACAACTTTTTCCCAAATCCCGCAATAGCAAGATTTGGGATATAAATATCTATGGAATTAATCAGTGGAAAATATTATAATAAACTGTTTTTTATACAGCTAAACTAACGGTTTTTTATATAAAAAGATTAAGTTAAATCGGTTAAAAAATACTTAAAGAGGTGAGATAATGGATAAGCTTTTTGCCAAAACGGAAGGACATCTTTATGTAGGCATCCCGTCCGGCAGCCTTCATGATCAGGTTGTAAGGCTGCTTGAAAAGGCCGGCCATAAACTTAAGAAGGGAAGACAGTATGAACTTCAATCCCCCTATGACAAGGATGTCGTTTTTAGAATCCTTGACCGTAAGGAGATGCCGTACAAGGTGGCTATGGGGATAGTGGACTGCGGCATAACAGGGAAGGATTATATATACGAAGCAAAGATGGAGAACAAAATAGATGTTATAGGAGACTTTATCTTTTCAAAACGCACTAACCAGCCCTCCCGGCTTGTTATTGCAACAAGGCCTGAAACCGGCATCAAGTCTCCGCAGGACTGCACAGGGAAGACCATCGCAACAGAGCTTCCCAACCTTACCCGCCGCAGAATGAAAGAACTCTTCTGTATTGAGGATATCAATATACTCAAATCCGAAGGTAAGACGGAGGCGAAGGTCTTTATGGGCGAGGCAGATGCATTCACGGATATAACGGAGACAGGGGCCACCTTGAAGGCTAACGGCAATATAATCATTGCAGAGCTTTTTCGTTCAAACCCTCAGCTCATCTGCAATAAAAAGGCGGCGAAAGATAACTTTAAAAGAGACAAGATGGAGGATATCCGTGTAGGGATAGATTCTGTTTTAATGGCCGAAAAGGAACCTATCTATATGGTATTTATGGATGTGCCGGAAGCCGCGCTGAAAGAGGTTGAAGCTATTATACCGGCGGTAATCGCCCCGACGGTAAGTCCTGTAGCAAAACAGGGGTGGTTCAGTCTTTCGGCGGTTATCAGGGAATCGGAACTCAATATACTTGGGCCGAAACTGCTGAGGCTCGGAGTAGACGGGATAGTGCCGATACAGGCGTCAAAGATATTCTCACAGGACATGATAAACAAATAATCTTAGGGAGGAGTAAAAAAATTGGATAAAAAAGATTGTGAAGAAGGAAGTGTATTAGAAGTGAATTTTGAAAAACGCGGAGGGCTTGTTCCTGTTGTTGTTCAGGATTCTCACAATGGGCAGATCCTGATGCTTGCCTATGCCAACAAAGAGGCACTTGAAGAAACAATGCGCTCATCCATGGCCACATTCTGGTCAACATCAAGGAACGAGCTGTGGACAAAGGGCGCCACATCAGGAGACTTCTTAAAGCTCAAAGATATCTATGTTGACTGTGACCAGGACGCCCTTGTTTACAGGGTTGAGCCACAGGGTCAGGGGGCATGCCATACAAAAGACCCCGTTTCTGGAAAGGCAAGAAAAAGCTGTTTCTACAGGCGGGTAAACCTTGAGACGGGAGAGTTGGAAAACTTTTCTTATTAAATGGCTGAAAAAGAGATTAAGAAATTTAAACTTGTCTCTCAATTCTTGCCAAAGGGCGACCAGCCCGGGGCGATAGATAAACTTTTTGCGGGAATAA
>JALXFI010000012.1:0-5275 GCA_027069035.1 bacterium | reverse complement strand
TGGTGTAACAGGTTCGGGCAAGACCTTTACCATGGCAAATATCATAGAAAAAGCAGGGCGTCCAGCCCTTGTCATGGCCCCCAACAAGACCCTTGCTGCCCAGCTTTACAGCGAGTTTAAGGAGCTGTTTCCTGACAATGCCGTAGAGTATTTTGTAAGCTACTACGACTACTACCAGCCGGAAGCATATATTCCAACGACAGACACTTATATCGAAAAAGACGCCTCAATCAATGACGAGATAGATAAACTAAGACATTCGGCAACCCATTCTCTTCTTACGCGCAGGGATGTAATCATAGTTTCTTCCGTATCCTGTATTTACGGCATAGGCTCGCCAGAGGATTACGGCGGCATGCATCTTTATGTATATGCGGGCATGAATGCCCAAAGGGATAAACTGCTTGCCTCGCTTGTAAACATGCAGTATGAGAGAGGGGATCATGATTTTTGCCGCGGCAGGTTCAGGGTAATGGGGGATGTCGTTGAAGTGTTTCCTGTTTACGAAGATGAGCGGGCATTGAGGATTGAGTTCTTTGGCGATTATATAGACAGGATCTCAGAGATAGACCCACTTACAGGCAGAACACTGGGACGTTTTAACAAGTTGGTCATACACCCCGCAAGCCACTATGTTGTGCCTGAAGACAGGACCAAGTCGGCGATAGAAGCTATACGGGAAGAACTTCGGGAGAGGCTTGAGGAACTCATCAACAGCGGGGCGCAGATTGAGGCAAAAAGGCTTGAGCAGAGGATACTTTTTGACCTGGAACTAATGGAAGAGATGGGCTTTTGCCCCGGGATAGAAAACTATTCGAGGCATCTTGACGGCAGGTCGCAGGGAGAGCCGCCATACACACTGCTCGACTACTTTCCTAAAGATTTTATCCTGTTTATAGACGAAAGCCATATATCGATACCCCAGATCGGCGGAATGTACAAAGGCGACCGGTCAAGGAAAAAAACCCTTGTTGAATATGGTTTCAGGCTTCCATCGGCGCTTGACAACAGGCCGCTTAAATTTGATGAATTTGAAGAAAGGATAGGGAGAGTTATATACGTCTCCGCCACGCCGTCTCCTTATGAGATTGAAAGATCAAAGGGGCATATAGTCGAACAGATCATAAGGCCTACCGGCCTTACCGATCCGGCAATCGAAGTACGCCCTGCGGACGGACAGATAGATGATCTTTTGTATGAGATAAGAAAACGGGCGGAAACAAAAGAAAGGACGCTTGTCACAACCCTTACCAAACGGATGGCCGAAGACCTTGCCTCTTATTATACAAAACTCGGGGTAAAGGTTAAATATCTCCATTCGGATGTCAATACCCTTGAACGAATAGAGATAATAAGGGACTTGAGGCTCGGCAAGTTCGATGTCCTTATAGGAATAAACCTTTTGAGAGAAGGGCTCGATATACCGGAGGTTTCGCTTGTCGCCATATTGGATGCGGATAAAGAGGGTTTTCTGCGCTCTGAAACCTCTCTTATACAGACATGTGGCAGGGCATCAAGAAATATAAACGGCAGGGTCATTATGTATGCCGGCTCTATGACATCCTCAATGAAGAATGCAATCGATGAAACCATGCGTAGAAGAAAACTTCAGGAAGAATACAATAAGAAGATGGGTATCACCCCTGAAAGTATAAAAAGCTCAATCAAGGAGCTTATCACAACGGTGTATGAAAAGGATTATTCCCCAATACCGGAGATCAAAGAGAACCATGAAAAGTACATGACTTCGGGAGCCATCAAGAAGGACATTGCAGCGCTTAAACAGGATATGAAAGAGGCTGCTAAAAAACTGGAGTTTGAAAAGGCAGCCCGGCTTAGAGACAGGATAAAAAGCCTTGAAGAAACGGAGTTGGAGATAGCATAGGATAAGATGCAGCATGCAACACCCAAAAACAGATTCAGGTTTTTGGGTAACACGCTGCAAGCTGAGGGTTAAGACATTCGGGAAAGAATTGATGAAAATAAAAATGATTGTACAGATCCACTGACAAGTGTTACTCTATCTGTATTTCAAATCCCGCTATCGCGGGATTTGGGTTTTATGACATTATGGATACGGCATAAGTCTTTTAATTTTTTGCGGAGGTGTATATGATATGATAGTTGCTACACAGATAAAAGAGGGAATGACCATAATCTACAACAATTCGCCTTGCAAAGTCCTTTCTCTAACACACGTAACGCCGGGAAAGGGACGGGGTATGGTTCAGGCAAAACTAAGGGATCTTGCCACCGGTGCCTCTATTGAGTACCGCTTCAGATCGGATGAAAAGGTAAAAAGGGCTACACTGGAACAACATGAAGTGGAGTATCTTTACAATACAGGTAATGAATACTACTTCATGAACACAGAGACATTTGAGCAGACCGCCATTACAAAGGATGAGCTTGGAGACAACGTCTTTTACCTTAAACCCAATGTAAAGTTTCAGATAGAGGTCTATAACGGCAATCCTGTTGGAATAGAACCGCCGATGGTGATAGAGCTTGAGATAAAAGAGACTCCGCCGCACCTTAAGGGGGCCACTGCATCAAGTTCATTAAAACCTGCGACACTCGAGACGGGACTTGTTGTCAACATCCCCTCTTTTATAGAGGCCGGCGAAACGATAAGGATCGACACACGTGACAACAGATACATCGAACGGGTACGGTAGCCGCTCTATATTGATCTGTAACACCTAAAACTTATTTATTATATGAGGTGAGGAAATGAAAAAAATAACACTTATGTTTACCTGTATATCTATTTTTGTTTTCCTGACAAGCGCCTTTCTTTTTGCCGGAGAGGTAAGGCACAGAAACTTTTCTAAAAAGGAGATAGCGACAATGGGAAAAACCAGGGCAGTGATACATACAAAATTTGGCGATATAACTCTTAAATTTTTCCCTGATGTTGCGCCGAACCACGTAAATAACTTTATAGAGTTAAGTAAAAAAGGTTTCTATAACGGGACTATTTTTCACAGGGTTATACCGGGTTTTGTTATACAGGGAGGCGACCCAAACACAAAAGGGATGGATAAATTGCGGTACGGTATGGGCGGCCCCGGCTACAGTGTTAAAGCGGAATTTAACAAGAGGCCGCACAAGAGGGGCACACTTTCAATGGCCCGCTCTTCAAATCCGGACAGTGCCGGTTCACAGTTTTTTATCTGTGTTGCTGATACCCCTTCCCTTGACGGCAAGTATACGGTATTCGGAAAGGTCGTAAAGGGAATGGATGTGGTTGATAAAATAGTTTCTCAGCGCAGAGATGCAAGAGATAATCCTCTTGAAAGGATCGAGATGAAGGTGGAAATCATATCGCCTGAATAATAGCACCTCTGGGAGATATTCATACCGTTAGTAAAATGGTTTATAGAAAAAACCTTTACAGACTAATATCAGTTATTTCGTATAAGGCCGATTTTTTTGGAGTAGAAAAGGGTAAAAAACGGTCGCTGTCCCTATTTTTATGAAGAATATTGTACTGTTTTCCGGATTTTTGATCATAGGGTTGATTTTTTCTCAATTATTACCTTCATTTATCCCTTCTGATTCTTATGATCTTTTTTCACATATAGTAAAGCTCTTTACAACCATTGCACTTGGGTTCATCATGATCCGGGTTGGATATGAGTTTGATTTGGATAAAAGCAGACTTAAGTCATACGGATGGGATTACATAGTGGCGGCTACGGCGGCGGCGCTTCCCTGGGTATTGGTTGCCCTTTATTTCGTATTCATTCTGTCTGGCGTCCATGATTTCAATACATGGAAGGAATCTTTGCTTGCCTCACGATTTGCATCCCCAACATCGGCAGGGGTATTGTTTGCCATGCTGGCGGCTGCGGGATTAGGCTCGACATGGATGTACCAAAAGATAAAGATACTGGCCATATTCGATGACCTTGATACGGTTCTGCTGATGATACCTCTACAGATCCTTCTGATAGGCTGGAAGTGGCAACTGGCAATAGTTGCCGTGCCGATGTTCATCTTTTTATGGGTAGCATGGCGTTACCTCCACAGGATACACATCCCTATTACATGGTCATGGACGATAGGCTACAGCATATCGATCACCTTGATCTCCGAGATAATATACTACTCAAGCAGGCTTATTGACGAAGTTGTGCCAGTACATATTGAAGTGCTGCTGCCGGCATTTGTAATCGGTTGTATAATTGCCCGCAACAGTACGACAATAAACAATACCGGCGTTAACCCACACGAGGATATCATTGACAGACCTAATGAAAAACAAGCAACGCTTATCGTATCAACTGTCTTTATGTTGCTGGTCGGTCTATCAATGCCTGCTGTTGTCGACATTGCCGGTTCTACAGGCAAGATAACCATAGAAGAGCTGAATACTATAGATCAGCAACTCGTCAATGCCTACATCCCTGACGGTTATCAAAAAACAGAGATCCCTTCGGCTCTTCTTCCGGGCAAGTCTCTAAACCTTGAAACTTTACCTATGAGCTGGGGTTGGATAACTATACATGTAATTATTGTCACCCTGCTCTCAAATATCGGAAAGCTCTTCCCCCTATTCTGCTATCAAAAAGAAGCCCATTGGAAGGAACGGCTGGCCTTGTCCGTAGGTATGTTTCCCCGCGGCGAGGTGGGTGCGGGGGTCTTGATAATATCGGTGTCATACGGTATCGGTGGGGCTATGATCACGGTTGCAATGTTGTCTCTGGCTTTAAACCTGATACTTACAGGCGTATTTATAGTTATTGTAAAAGCACTTCTCAACAACGTTGAGGGGATGGCAATCGCTTAAATCGATTATTAGGATACGGTGTAAAACCATGTTAAGACTATCGGTGAGCTGTTTTAGAAAAATCTTTCTGTCAGTCCTTTTCAGCACTATATCCCTTGCCATTACAAATACTGCGTATGCAAAAAATTTTGATTACGGCACATACTCAAATATCCTTAAAAAATACGTGCACAGGGATAAAACCATTCACGGTATTACACTAAATGTTGTAGACTATGACGGCATCCACAAAGAATCTCTTGACCCGGCATCCGATTATTCCCGTCTGCTTAAACAGTTATCCGCCTTCGACCCTGCAAGCCTTCCGTCACGAGACACAAAGATCGCATTCTGGATAAATGCCTATAATATCGGAGCAATTAAGATGATGATTGACAACTACCCCGCCGAGAGCATTCGAAGTTTTAAGATACACTTTCTTAAGAACCCATGGGGCATAAAGATACTAAATATAAACGGGGTCTTATACAGTCTAAGCAC
>JALXFI010000011.1 GCA_027069035.1 bacterium | reverse complement strand
AAACGAAAATAAAAGCAAGAAAACCAATAAAAACTAAGATTGTAACAACAAATTCTGTTCGTTTAATCAGCATTAATACCTTATCGATATTGCTGCCAAAGAAAAAACCAATAAAAACAAAGACCGGTACCGAAAGCAATGATGCCGCAATATCCATAAGGATGAAGCTTTCTCGTCCCATTTTCAAAGTGCCTGAAAGGAGGTAAACCGGAGCGCGAATTCCAGATAAAAACCTTGCAAAAAAGATTGTTCTCTTTCCGTATTTTGCAAAAAACCTTTGCGCCTTGTAAAGTCTTTTTTCAGTAAAAAGCCAGTTTAAGTGGTGGTGAATTAAGGACAACGTATCCCCATCTTCTGCCAAAAGAAAAAAGGATAAAATCCCCTGCGAGCACGCCAAGAAGCGCTATTAGTACAGTTGAAGAAAACTTGGTATATTCAAGAAAGGCAAGATAACCGCTGAAGACCAAAACGATTTCTTCGGGTATGGGAAGACCAAAACCGGCAAGAATAAGAATAGTAAAGATGCCTATATAGGTAAATTCTTCTAAGTATGTTGTTAAAAAACTTAAGCCTTCTTCCAAACGAGCCTTAGCACCTGTTATAAAAGGGTTTTTTGATAAAATAGTTTTTGATTATATTTATATGGTTTTTTATCTATATTAATAGTATTATATTACATACATACTAACCTAAAATTACCATATTTTCAACAAAGACTTTCTACCCAAATCCCGCGATAGCGGGATTTGGGTTCTATCCTTTTGGGTTCTACCTTAGTTAAATAACAAAACATACAGCAAACCTTTTTTATGCCCCGAACTTTGCAAGCCTTTTTGCGTGGGCAAGAGCAAGGGTCATTAGGTTTACAGCAGGCATTCTTCCAAGGATGCCTGCTCCGCAGTTTATTTCATTAAACCTTTCGACCCTGTCCTTCCTTGCATAAGGCGAATTCAAGATTAGAGGCGTCGGATGCCAGCTATGCCCTTTAAGCCTTGAGGGTGTGGAGTGGTCTCCGGTTACAACAAGTACATCCGGATTAAGCTCAAGTGCGATGGGTAGTAAACCGTCTAATTCTTCAAGCACGGCCACCTTCTTATCAAAATTGCCGTCTTCCCCATATGAATCGGTTTTTTTGACATGAAGGTATATGAAATCATACTTGTTAAATTTCTCTTTCAATACACGGAACTCACTTGCAAGGTCTTTCTGGGCAGGATAAACCTCCATACCTACAAGCCTTGCCACGCCCTGATACATGGGATAATTGGCTATAGCAAGACATTCCAACTTGAATCGTTCGTATAAGGATTTAAGCGGTTTGTATTTTGCAAAACCCCTTAGGAGTATCGCATTGGCAGGGTATTCGTCCTCTAACACAACAGATATCTGCTTAAGCAGACCCTTTAATATGCTGACCGTTCGTTCAGACTCCTGGTTTATGGCAACGGGCTCCAACGGTTTTTCCTTTATCCTTTGAGGGTCTGTGTCATGAATGTCTCCATACAGGTCATCACCCCTTAGTATAAACGCCGCACGGTGCTCTTTTTCCGGTTCTATGAAGAATTCTATATCTTCGGGTGGTTTTACGTTGTCCCTGATTTTTTGACACAGTTTAGTACATATTTCAGTGCTTATCCTTCCCGCCCTTCTGTCAAGTATAACCCCCCCCTTATCTACAGTGGCAAAATTTATCCGCACGGCGACATCCCTTTCAGTGAGTTTAAATCCAATACCAAGGGCAGATAATATACCTCGTCCTATATTGTTTTGTATCGGATCATAGCCAAAGAGAGCAAGATGCGAAGGACCGCTGCCAGGGGTAATTCCCGTCCTTACAGGATCTATAAGACCACAGGAAGATATACTTGCAAGCCTGTCAAGATTTGGTATGTTGGCGATCTCAAGCTCACTTCCCCCTTTTTCCTCTACCTGAAGCCCGCCAAGTCCATCTATTATCAAATAAAGGATCTTTGTATTGTTCTCTACTGATAGTGAATCAATAATCTCATCATAAAACACTTAAAATCTCCTTATTTCAGTATTTCCCAAATCCCGCGATAGCGGGATTTGAACTAATAATATACAGTACGTAGACAGCCTTTGCCCGGATATATTGCGGTATCTCCAAGTTCTTCTTCTATCCTTAAAAGCTGGTTGTATTTTGCAAGCCTGTCGGTTCTTGAAAGGGAACCACTCTTTATCTGACCAGAATCTGCCGCAACGGCAAGGTCGGCTATGGTTGTGTCTTCCGTTTCACCGCTTCTATGAGAAATGACGGATGTGTATCCTGCTCTGTGTGCCGTATCAATTGTATTCATTGTCTCTGTCAAGGTGCCGATCTGATTTAGTTTTATCAATATGGAGTTTGTTATACCCTGTTTTATACCCCTATTAAGTCTTTCGGTATTGGTTACAAAAATGTCATCTCCAACCAGTTGTATTTTTTTACCCAAGCGGTCGGTAAGTATCTTCCAACCGTCCCAATCCTCTTCTGCAAGGCCGTCTTCAATAGAGACTATGGGATATTTCTTTATCAGGCCCTCATAATAATCAACCATCCCTTCAGATGTAAGCTTTTTATTTTCTCCCCTGAGTTCATAGATATTTTCCTTGTTGCAGAACTCACTGGCTGCAGGGTCCAACGCAATGCAGATATCTTCACCGGGTCTGTATCCCGCTAATTCTATAGCCTTTAGTATAAGCCCAATGGCCTCATCGTTCGTCTTTAAAGAAGGAGCAAAACCCCCTTCGTCTCCCACAGAGGTGGCCAGACCCTTTTCGCTTAAAAGTTTTTTTAGATGATGGAAGGTTTCCGCCGCTGTGCGAAGCGCTTCTCTGAATGTGCCAGCGCCAAGCGGCATGATCATGAACTCCTGTATATCAAGGTTGTTGTCTGCATGTGCACCGCCGTTTATAATATTCATCATAGGCACAGGTAGTGTTTGCGCATTTACACCGCCTATATATCTGTATAACGGCAGTCCAAGCAGATCTGCTGAGGCCTTTGCGACAGCCAACGATACTCCAAGGATGGCATTTGCGCCTAAGCTGCCCTTGTTTTGGGTGCCGTCAAGGGCAATCATTGTTTTGTCAAGCGTGATCTGATCAAGGGCATCAAGACCTATAATCTCAGGAGTTATTTCATCTTCAACCTTTTTTTTAGCATTAAGGACCCCTTTCCCCGAATACCTTGACCTGTCCCCGTCTCGC
>JALXFI010000010.1 GCA_027069035.1 bacterium | reverse complement strand
CCTCAATTGCCTTGTCATACTTCTTTGTTAAGGAGTACTTTAGCCCCTTGTTAAAGTGTTCATTCAGTATTTCCTCCGACGTACTCTTTTTTATAACAGACTTGGCATTTGGATTAAATTTATTTACATTTTTATGTATCTCAGCAAAAGATTTATCTGCAAATTGATTGTCCTGTTTTGCCGGAGCACTGAGATCGCTATCTTCTATAACCTCAACCTTTGTTATAGTCATAGACCTGCTGATATAAATACCATAACCTGCAATCAGTATTAGTAAAATAAAACCAACTATGACAAACCACCCCTTTTTAAAAAAAGGCGGCACATCACTCTTCATATTATCATTCATTTTGTATTTGTCCCTTTCTTTGACTTGACACACCTGAAACCAGCGTCATTAAGCTTTGTTGCAGGCCCCATACGAAGTCTATATGAGGTTCTATAAAAGAGAGGGAAACTGTAATGCCCTACGCCACCCCAGCTTCCACCCCTTAGAACTTTAAATTTTTCACCATAATCTCTGTCAATAAATCTATTGCCATCATAAGCCTTATACCAGTCCGCCGTCCACTCGGAAACATTGCCTGCCATATCATAAACACCATAAGGACTGACATCCTCCTTAAAGTAATCTACTGTACTTATCCCTCCATATATACCAAATGAATTAGCCTTTTTTGAATCAAACTCGTTTCCCCATGGGAAATCTCTCTCCTCGGTTCCCCTTGCGGCTTTTTCCCATTCGGCTTCGGTTGGCAACCTTTTACCCCTCCATTTACAGTAGGCATCGGCATCATACCATGAGACCATAACAACAGGCATCCTTTCTGTATTCGGCAAGTAAGTGCCATTTTTCCAATAGGATGGCGGCACAGGGTGACCTGTTGCATCTACAAACTCTTTATACTCTTTATTTGTAACCTCATACTTGTCTATGTAATAATCATCAAGATATACCTTGTGGGCAGGGTGCTCATTTTCATATGGCATCTTTGTAATTCCAAACCTCTGCTGAAGGGCATCTTTATCCACCTTATCCGTACCCATGGTAAATTCACCGGCTGATATAAGAACCATACCTTCAAGGGAAGCAGCTTTTTTTGCTTCCTGCTCCTTATTCTGACAACCGGATACAAAAACAAACACCATTAATATTAAAAAACATAGTGTAGTCCGCAAATTAAATCTCATAAAAGGCCCTCTCTCATCTTATAATAATAAAAATCACATAAGTTCATAAAGTTCCACCCAAAAACCTATCTCTGTTTTTGGGTTCCATCAAACCAATACATCACTTTGCATCTTTTGCGCATCTAAACCCAAAGTTATTACTCTTCGTATACTGGTTGAAAAATATCCTGTTGAAAGTCGGCGCGCTTATGCCGCACTTATAATAGGTGCAATCGTACCACGATCCTCCCTTAACCACCTTATATCTTTCACCTTCATTTGGGTCGGGGTGTTTATTACCTGGATATGCCGTATACCAGTCCGAAGTCCATTCAAAGACATTCCCCGCCATATCATACGCCCCATACGGACTTTTACCGTTTTCAAAACTGCCAACAGGCATTGTATCACCGTGCCCCAACTGGGGTGTATTTGCCTTGTTCTTATCAAACTCATTGCCCCATGGAAATATACGGGCATCCGTCCCCCTTGCAGCCTTCTCCCACTCCGGTTCCGTTGGTAGTCTTTTGCCCCTCCACTTGCAATACGCATCGGCATCAAACCAGTCAACATATGTAACCGGATGGTTCTCTCTGCCTTTGGGTATATTTCCACCCCCAAATTTTATCCAGTGACTCGGCTTATTATGACCCGTAGCTTTAACAAACTCTGCATAAGCTCTGTTTGTGACTTCATATTTGTCTATAAAATAGTCAGGCAGGTATCTTGTATGTTCAGGGCCTGATTTTGGCCACCATTCATTGCTTCCCATCTTAAAGTCACCCGCAGGCACAAGAACCATATCCTTTGGCACATTATATTTTCCTTTTGTCTTCTTTTCAGCAGAGTCCTTTCCCCGTGCAAGATCTTGAAGAACATATTTTTTGTAGTTCCTGGTTGCGTCTTCTTCAGAAACCTTATATCTCTTGTCTATATCAAGAAATCGTTCACTGTAATCGGCATTATGACATTCAAGACACTCAGGATCGGAGGTATAATCGATTGCAGGTTTCATCTCTTTTGAGTGGCAAACACCACACTTTGGCTCCCCCGAATCATTATACTCAATCGATTGATCAGGGTAATGCCTTTTTAGACTCTCCCTTACAAAAGGCGCAAGGCCTCTGTTTTCAGCAGAAGATATATCCTCACTATTAATAGCTCCTTTAGACAATACAGCACCATCTTGTCCTGTGCCGTCCGCTTCGGCATATCTTGCAAACCTTAAAAACAAAAGAGATAAAACAAATAAAAAGGAGAGCGATAATATAATAAAAAACCTGTAATTACTCTTCATGATGATGGTGATCTTCTTCATGACCGTTTCCATGAGAATCCTTAACCTCCTTATCTGCCAGTTCTTTCTTAACCATATCCCTTATATAAGCAATCACATCAAGTATCTCATCAACGCTTAAAACGGGACCCCATGCAGGCATATCAAGATGATAACTGCTCTTTATGCCATATGTTATAAAGTCGAAGTTTTCCTGTGGCGTTCTATCCATAAAACCGCCCTCTCTGGTAAAATTGGCAGGAGATGGTTCCAATGCAATAGCCGTCATACCATCACCGAGCCCCTTTGGTCCGTGACAGTAGTTACAGTACTTTTTGTATATAGGTTTCCCTTTCTCGGGATTACCCTTTCTATTTCCTATTAATACCTTAGTGCCCGGAGCCGGCAGCATAAGAAGCACCTTTTTTTTGTGCTTTGCGTGGTCATGTTTTTTGTGGGAAGGCACAACCCTTATAGCAGGCATATCATTTTCAAGAAGCGGACGCTTTATAATCTCAATTTCTTTTTCTTCGCTGCCCCAGCCCTTACCGCTGTCAAAAAAAACTAAAGACAGGATAAAAATAAATGCGACAGCAAAATAAATGTATTTTATATGTCGTCGAACAAACATTTTTTTATTCTATGACCCTTTCCATATACTTGTCAAGAATTTAAAATTTAAGAAACCTTAAATTAAATTAAGTTTAAAAGCAAACATAAAACAGCATCTTCTTGAGTTGCTAAAAAACCACGATAAATCTTAATAAAACTTTTACAA
>JALXFI010000009.1 GCA_027069035.1 bacterium | reverse complement strand
CCTTGGTATCCCAGAGTTATGTCAGTTTGATAATCAACAGGTATTTTCAGGCTCTGAAAGACGCCCCAGATGGTTCAGTAAGGTTATATGGCTGTGTCTCTGTGTCGGTATTGAACCTGTGTTTGTCCCCTTTAGAGAACCATGGAGAATGGCTGAGATAGAACATTTTAATGATGTATGGGACAAACGGTTCTTCAGAACCCAACGCTTTGAAAGTATCCATCACTTACAATCTGAAGAGAAGAAGTTTGAAACATTCCATAATAACAATCACTGCTATAGTGTCTTGAAGGGAATGAATCCCCAGGCTTTTGAAACAACGCTTAACTTTCAGCCAAAACTCCTTGATAAAGAATTCTCAATAAAAGATATCTCTTACAAACAAGACGGAAAGATACATCTCATACGCTTCATCCGTAGTGACAAAACCCTTAATGTGTTCGGAGAAGAATTCCTTTTATTGCCTGACTGCCAGTATGAATATGTAAAAGCAACTATTTATGTCAAAGAACAGATTTTAAAAATATTTCTATTTGATGAACTTGTCCAGGAATACAAATATATAATACCAAAACACACATAACTGTTAACGATGTTGTGCTATAACTTTTTCTCCTATGAACTGTTAACGATGTTATGCTATATGACAAATAGTGGCCTAATCTTATTATTTCTCTATTTTTATGAAACAGAATTCTTGCAGATCATTGATGGTCCAGGGCACCGCCTCACATGTAGGCAAAAGTCTTATTACAGGTGCTATTTGCAGGATATTGAGGGACGAGGGGTTTAAGGTCTCTCCTTTTAAATCTCAGAATATGGCGCTGAATTCCTTTGTCGCAAAAGATGGCGGAGAGATTGGCCGCGCACAGGCGTTTCAGGCCATGTGTGCAGGGGTTGAGCCTTGTGTTGACATGAACCCTGTCCTTTTAAAGCCCACTGATGACAGGAGGTCGCAGGTAATAATCCATGGAAGGGTTTATAAGAATATGTCGGCTGCCGAGTATCATGATTTTAAAAAAGATGCGATGAAGTATGTGCTTGAGAGCTATTACAGGCTTTCAAAGGGCTATGATGTCATACTTGTAGAGGGCGCCGGCAGCCCTGCCGAGATAAACCTGCGTGAAGGGGATATTGCAAATATGGGCATTGCGCTTCAACTTTGCCTGCCTGTTATCCTTGTAGGCGATATAGACAGGGGAGGGGTCTTTGCTTCCCTTGCCGGGACTATGGAACTGCTTAGCCCGGAGGAAAGGGTTCTTGTTAGGGGTTTTGTTATAAATAAGTTCAGGGGAGACAAAGAACTTCTGAAAGGCGGCATAGAATTTATCGAGAAAAAGACAGGGGTACCTGTGCTTGGCGTGATGCCTTTTATAAAGGATATGAACCTGCCGGAAGAGGACGGAATGGCGCTTGAAAATAAATACGGAGCACAGGCGGATAGAGATGAGTGTGTAAATATCTCCATAATAAAACTGCCGCATATCTCAAATTTTACGGATTTTGACGCATTAAGGTCGGAGCATGGTGTAAGGGTTCTTTATGTTTCAATGCCTGATGAACTGGAGAAATCTGATTGTATCATAATCCCGGGCAGCAAGAACACTCTGAGTGATTTAAGATACCTCCGGGATAAAGGGCTTGCAAAGCGGATAATAAGATTTGCATCAAAAGGTGGTATGGTTGTAGGTATTTGCGGCGGTTTTCAGATGCTTGGAAGGTCGATAATAGACCCGAACCGTATTGAATCGGATGTTGGAGAGACAAGAGGGCTCGGACTGTTAGATGTTGAAACGGTAATCGGGCAGAAGAAGAAGACCTGTCAGGTGGAGGCTGTAATAGAGCCCCTTAAGGGTGGAAGAGATTTTGAGGTTGCCGGCTATGAGATACACATGGGTGAGACCATTGTTAATGAATCCCCTTTTGCAGTCATTAAGAAAAGAAACAACCTGCCGGTTGACCTGAAGGACGGGGCGGTATCGGATGGCGGAAATGTATTGGGCACATATATCCACGGTATATTTGACAATGACTCTTTTAGAGAGTATTTTGTTGATTGTCTGAGGGATTCTAAGGGGATGCGCAGGGGCGGGGGCAAGAGGTTTAATGAAGAGCTTGAAAGGGGGATTAACAACCTTGCCTCTATTGTCAGGGAGAGTATCGATATGGAACAGTTGTGCGGTATTATAAATATCGGTTCCGGGTCTGTGGTGTGTTCTTGATATCCTGAGTTTGCCGGAGGATTTTTTTGGAGATATATGGAGTTATTTATTCAGTATCAATCTTTGATCATTGTTTATGCCTATCTTTTAGACCTCCTGCTTGGAGACCCGCGATGGCTGCCCCATCCTGTTAAAGGCATCGGCCTTCTAATAAAATTTCTTGAAAAAATAATAAGGCGTTTTACAAAGACCGATAAGCACCGGAAGGTCGGGGGCATAATACTGCTGTTAACAGTTGTTTGCATTGTGGTTGTTCTGATTTATGCTATTATCCGGTCTTTAGTCTCTGTATCATACATCCTGTATTTTGCGGTCAGTGTGTTCCTTGCATATACGACTATAGGCAGCAAAGACCTTTATGCAGAGAGCCTTGACGTTCTAAAACCCCTTTTGCGGGGCGATCTTGACAGGGCAAGGGACATGCTCGGCAGGCTTGTGGGAAGGGATACGGGACATCTTACAAGGGAGGCGGTTTGCATGGCGCTTATAGAGAGCGTTTCAGAAAACACCTCGGACGGTGTCGTAGCGCCTCTTTTTTATCTTGCCATCGGCGGCCTGCCTCTTGCGTTTGCCTATAAGGCCGTAAATACACTTGACTCAATGGTAGGGTACAGGGATGATAAGTATAGGGATATCGGCCGGGCTTCCGCAAGGGCGGATGACCTGTTGAATTATATTCCTGCAAGGATAACGGGTGTGATAATGGTGGTTGTGTCTTTTCTCCTCCGCTTTGACTGGAGGCGCGCCATTTTTATCCTTAAAAGGGACGGCAGAAGACATCCAAGCCCCAATGCAGGCATCCCTGAGGCGGCAACGGCCGGGGCATTGAGGGTGAGGGTTGGCGGGGGCGGGTATTATTCCGGTATATATCATCCCAAACCTCATATAGGAGATTGTACGGAGGCGATAGACGAACGTAAGGTATTTGATGCGCTTAGGATAATGCACTTTACCTCTCTTATCATGGTTTTTTTGGCAACCCTTTTATATATTATTCTTTAAGAGGCATTGAT
>JALXFI010000008.1 GCA_027069035.1 bacterium | reverse complement strand
GCTTGAGGCACTACATCGCGGCCCCCAATCTTAAACTCAGTGTTTTCAAACACTTTTACCTCCTTCAATTAAGAAAAGTGTCAAAGTCAGGAAAAACAAGGATTACAATTTACGCATTATATGTAGCACCATAGGGGTCAAGTCTACACATTTGACAATGTGTAGCACCATAGGGGTCAAGTCTACACATTTGACAATGTAGTTTTCTTTGATAATCTTAAACAAAGGATAGTAAAGAAGGAAGCTATGGTAAGATCATTTCAGGATAGAATACCCTGTGCTTTTTATCATGTCGCAACGAAAGACAACGAACAAAAGAAGATAACGGAAAGTATTCATAGGCTTGTTATCGGTGATAATAAGCTGGCAAAGAGAATGAGTATTTATGTATGCCATTATTGCTTCTACAAGTCCTGTTAACGTTACTCGGAGAAGGCATCCTTTAAAAGTTTGCTCTGCCTGTCAAATGCCTGACGGGGATTTTTGTGGTCTTTCATAAGGGCTATCTCCTGTGTCAACAGACGTGATATGTTTAAGATATGTGTATCGAATCTCTTTGATTCTCTCTTGTAAAGCGGATGGTCTCTGTTTATATAGATTATGCTCCCTTCAGAGAATGTCTCCGGTCCTTCTTCGCCAAAGCTGTCCACAATACAAGATACACCCGTATCGCCAAACTTCATCTTTTTTATAACCGCATTGGGGGTAAGCTCCCTCACCTTCGGCTTCTTCTTCCTCTTCTTTTTTTGTTTAGCTTCTGCTAAACTATGAACGCCATCTTCCGGCTTTACAACCTCATCTTTTCCGTTTCCGCCTTTAGACTTATAAGCGGCACCGCCTATGCCTTCTTCGTCTCCTATAGGAAGAGCGCCAAAAGGCGAAAACTCAGGATTTCTTGCAAGCGCCTTATAGACCCTTTGAAGAGATTCTTTCAATGCCCTGCTTACAATCCTGTTTGCCTTCCTGCCTGAGAGCCGTTTTAGTACATTCTTTACCTCGTTTGTAAGTTTCTCCATTACCCTTACAAACTCAAGATACTCGGGAGAGTCCTTTATAAAACCTGTTCTGTCACTTGTTATTGGAAGAAAATCCGCCCTCACCTCGCCCCTTACACGCGCCATTGCCTTACCCCATGTCTCCATGCCAAAGAGTTCTCTTCTTACTGTGACACCTTTTACCTTCACCTCTATACCAAGATTGTCTTTTGAAGAGGCAGTCTCAGGTAATATGACGATTTCACCTGAAACAGGCCCATAGCTTGTTCCCTCAAGAAACGGTATCATGTGGCCTGAAAGACTTCGCGGTTTTATCACATGTCCGTTAAGGCGGACTTTGAAGTTTGGAGACTTGAGCGGCGTACCCTCTATTATTCTCGTCTCTATCTCCTTTAGATCAAATTCCCTGTTCAGGTCATAAAGTACGATGGTTGTGCCGTTTTCTTTTCTAAAATTGGGCTTTAAAACCTCAAGTGGCAGATGCCAGTTGTCCCCTGCCTTTTCCCACTCCTCTTTATCAAAAACAACCCTTCCAACAAAATCACCTTTCTTTGTCAAAAGATCAAACCTTTCGCATGCAGCAAGACTTGCAAATTTTCCTATGCCAAACTGGCCTATTCTGTCACGTTTATATACAGGAGACTGAGAGAGGTCAATCTTCAACTGAGAACCTATATTAAAATACTGACTAATGCCCTCTCTATCCATGCCTACACCGTTGTCACTAATTTCGATCGCCTTATCATTTACCGTTATATCCACAATGGTTGCATCTGCATCGTAGGCATTGTTTACAAGCTCACGGATAAATTCTAAACTCTCTGAATAGAGTCTCTCGCCTATTGTAATGATATGGCTCTTATCAACGGTTATCGAGATAAACTCTTTATTTAACTTTGAAGACATAATACGCAGCGTCGGGAACACCCATTAAAAGCTCTTCTGTCAAAAACAAAACGTATCTACCAGCAAGAAAATAATTTTTCTTGTTGTTTCTTTATTAAACCAACAACATCTTTACCAATGCCGTAATTTCATTAAATTTTTGGTGTCAGCATAGATTCACTGCACCAGTCACCCATCAGGATATAGGGCTTCAGGATTCTTTAAAAGCTAAATTCATATACCCCCCCTTCCGCTTTATGCGGACCAGAAGACCTTCGATACCATCCGGTATCCAATTGGTTTTTTACAAAATTCATTGTTTTCAACCAGCCCTTTGCCTTCCCATTACTCAACTATTTGCTCATCAGTTTTCTACAATAAGATGCATAGTTTTCCACCTTCTTAAAACGCTCAATCGGGCATATCTTCAGCATAATTGGACAATGAATTGTTCCCATAAAAGAAAAAGAACCCATTTCCAAATTATCATTATGCTTCAGAAGGTAGCTTTTATATGATTATCAGGTCTACACTTTACACAACTCCTTGAGAATAAAAAAAAACGATTTTGCAGGTAGTGGTTTGTGTAAAGTGTAGACCTGACCCCTATTGTTTGTTAAAACGATTTTGCAGGTAGTGGTTTGTGTAAAGTGTAGACCTGACCCCTATTGTTTGTTTAAAAAAATCGGCGGCTACCTACTCTCCCACTCCGTTACCAGAGCAGTACCATCGGCCCTTGAAGGCTTAACTTCCGTGTTCGGAATGGGAACGGGTGTCTCCCCTCAAGGTATGGCCACCGAAATTTGTAAGAATAGGGTTTTATTCAAGTTGATAAAAAGAAAAAGTTATGGTCAAGCCTCACGGCCAATTAGTACCGGTTAGCTAAATCCCTCACAGGACTTACACACCCGGCCTATCAACCTTGTAGTCTCCAAGGGGCCTTCAGGTCGATTTAACTCGACAGGGATACCTAATCTTGGAATGGGCTTCCCGCTTAGATGCTTTCAGCGGTTATCCCATCCGCACTTGGCTACCCAGCGCTGCTCCTGGCGGAACAACTGGAACACCAGAGGTGCGTCCATCCCGGTCCTCTCGTACTAAGGACAGATTTCCTCAAGTATCCTGCGCCCACGACAGATAGGGACCGAACTGTCTCACGACGTTCTGAACCCAGCTCGCGTACCACTTTAATTGGCGAACAGCCAAACCCTTGGGACCTTCTCCAGCCCCAGGATGTGATGAGCCGACATCGAGGTGCCAAACCGCGCCGTCGATATGAACTCTTGGGCGCGATCAGCCTGTTATCCCCGGCGTACCTTTTATCCGTTGAGCGATGGCCCTTCCATTCGGAACCAC
>JALXFI010000007.1 GCA_027069035.1 bacterium | reverse complement strand
TCTTTTATCTCTCGATGCCTCCCAATGCCTTTCCCGGAACAATAACGAACCTTGGCAAAGCAGGATTGAATAAGAGTGCCGGGTGGACGCGTCTTGTAATTGAAAAACCCTTTGGCCGCGACCTTGAATCGGCAAAGGAACTTAATAAACTGGTGCACAACTACTTTGATGAATCGCAGATATACCGTATAGACCACTACCTCGGCAAGGAGACCGTTCAGAACCTTCTTGTCTTCAGGTTTGCAAACGCCATATTTGAGTCTCTCTGGAACCGCGACCGTGTTGAGCGCATAGAGATTACCGTTGCCGAGGATTTAGGGGTTGAAAAACGCGCAAGTTATTACGAACAGGCAGGCGCCATACGCGATATGGTGCAAAACCACCTGACACAACTGCTTACCTTGATTGCAATGGAGCCGCCGGTAGCGCTTGAAGCCGATCCGATACGCAACGAGAAAATAAAGGTCCTTCGCTCGATTGCGCCAATCGAGAAAAACAACATTGTTTTTGGACAATATACGTCTGGTGACATAAATGGCAGACCTGTGCCCGGCTATAAAGAAGAACCCGGGGTTTCTCCCCAATCCGTTACCGAGACATTTGTCGCATTAAAACTACAGATAGACAACTGGCGTTGGCAGGGCGTGCCCTTTTTTATGCGCACGGCAAAACGCCTCCCGCGGAGGGTTACTAAGATAGCCGTCGTGTTCCGCCGTTCGCCGGTATGTCTCTTTAAGCATCTTAATACATGCGAAGTCCATTCAAATATCCTTTTTATAACCCTTCAGCCTGATGAGGGTTTTGATCTGTCGTTCGATGTCAAGGCCCCGAGTGAATCTGTTAAATTAAACACACATCGTCTCCTTTACCGTTATGCGGATGATGCAGACCAGATACCGGATGCATATGAAACCTTACTGCTCGATATCATGGAAGGAGACCAGACATTGTTTGTCCATGCAGATGAGGTAGAGGCCTCATGGCGGCTTTATACCCCGCTTTTTCAAAAAAACATACCCGTTCATCCCTATCCTGCCGGAACATGGGGGCCTGATGTCTCTGATGAATTACTTGCCAGATACGGAAGACAATGGATAAAGCTGAGCTGAGACCAAGGCTTTATATATATCCAGACAACAAAACCCTTATTCAGGCGGCGGCAGACCATATCACAAATAAAATAAAAAAGGTTTTAGGAGAAAAAGATATCTTTTCGATGGCGCTTGCAGGGGGAAACACCCCTAAGGGGTTGTATGATCTGCTTGGAACAAGATATCCAAAAAAGATGCCATGGAGGCAGATCCATCTTTTTATCGGGGATGAACGTTATCTTCCAAAAGACCACCCTGACAGCAATTTTAATATGATACGCAAAAGCCTTCTCTCCAAGATACCCTTGCCACCGCAAAATTTTAACCCCATCCAAACAGAGATAAAACCAATAGAAAAGGCCGCAAAGGCATATGAGGAAAGAGTAAAAATTTTTTTTGGAATAAAAAAAGGCTCAAAAGGTGTCATGCCTCAATTTGACCTTATGCTTCTCGGTTTAGGAAATGATGGACACACTGCATCGCTTTTCCTGGAAAGCGGCGCCTTAAAAGATAAGGAACACATTGTGCTTCCATCTCTTGCCCCGCCCGATTTTCCCGCACCAAACCGCATTACGTTTACACTTCCTGTAATATCCAATGCTAAGGAGATTATGTTTCTTATTTCAGGAAAGGCAAAGCAGGATATCGTAAAGTCTATACTTGAAGAACCGGAAAAGGCCGCAAAGAGGTATCCCGCCGCAATGGTTCTTCATACAGGGCGTGTTTCATGGTTTATAGACTCCGAGGCATTTAATAGAACCCGTCTCCGGATAGACGAAAACACTAAAAAAGAGTAGAGAAAGATATTAATGGAAGATCAATCAATTATTACTACAGGCACAGTTGTCTTCGGACTCACACCGGCCGTTGCATCCGCACCTTGTTTTTTCTATCAGGTAACCCCGTTTTTTACGAAATTGAAGGGCCTGTTCTTTAAACGCCTCTTCTGCTTCACAACATCCCATATGAAGGCTTGCATTATAAAAGGATGCAACCCTTGCAAAGTAAAGAGGTTTTAATGCCTCAACGATCGAGGATTTATCTTTACTGAGATCATAAGAGTGTATAAAATCATAGAGGATTCTTGCCCACATCTCAGGGGTTATATCCCACTTTTTCGCATCATACATATCATTAAGTTCATCATAAACCGACGGTGGCAGTATGAGCTTTAATATTTCTTTATGCTCCCAAAAACCTTCAAGACTGTCGGACATAAGTTTTTCATAATCGACACTTAAAGGCTGCGGCCTTTGACAAAAATAATTGCCAAGAAGCGGAGAGTCCTTCATCTCGTCCAGCGTCATCCACGACTCCTTAAACTCACATATACTGTCAAACAAGGTCGTTACCACCTGTGTAAACATAGGTCCCAGCTTTGGAGCGCTCGGCTTATGTATCTTTGAACCAAGCGATACCTGACAACGCTTAAAACCATTTAGCAGGGCAGATGTTGTCATAAAGATATCTATGCCGTATTCTCTCACATTTGTCTCCCATTTAAGCCCCAACCACATGTCAACCAGTTCAGAGGAGAAGGAGAAATCGCCTGCAATAGGCTGACGAATATCCGTATTAAAAAGCCCGAACAAGAGCGGGTAACATATATGGTTCGTTATCGTGCCATCGTACTTGTTTCTTGAATATATAGGGGTTACATAATCATACCCGTGCAGAATAGGGGCTACAAGCGTCTGTATCCATTCAGGATTTATACTTCTAAGATCTGCATCAACAACGACGATGACCTTGGGCCTTAAGTGTTTGACTTCATCAAAGAGGTTTTTAAAATTGTTGCCTTTGCCCTTTACACCGCTTTTGGTAGAAAGATATTTCTTTGATATCGTCCCCGTATCGGCTTTTAAAAAGGCCTCTCTGGTGCCGTCCTCAGAGGCATTGTCAACATTGATGATTAAGGAAGAATAATCTGAAAAATAGCGCCTAAGCCCTTCGGATGCCTGATGAGCGACAAAAGCTATGTTATCCGCTTCATTATAAGATGGTATGCCTACTACAATATCAGTACTGTCTATACTCATTATATTCTCCTTTGCTTCCCCTTTTATTGAGGTATCGGCTCTATTTCAGTGCAGCTTTAACACCAATAAGATAAATTTTTTCTTCCATCTTTTGTGAATGCAATATGCATGCCTTACAACAAGGATAAAATGCTTTAAGTTTAAAGGCTTAATCGGGTCGCCGAAGAGATGAAAAGTAATTATATTTGTAAAATCAAATACTTATGAAAAGCTTTACTGAAAATATGTAGGAGGAAAAAGGAGAATTTAGATTTAATAAAAAAATCTAAACCACAGACGTCTGATATATTTGGGGTATTTAACCCAGTTTTTATCGCTAAATAAGCCAGATTTGATACAAAGAGTATAGGTTAGAAAATATAGTTACTATAGGTCTGTTGAATTTGTGAGATAAAATATGAAATTTTTGCGGGATAAATGCCACAAATTGTACGCTGAGAGTTGATTTTCTGACAATTTGTTTGAAACAAAAAGCTTAAAAAGGCACGTCTTCCTCTGTAAGTTCGGTTTGAGGAACAGGCGGCCTATTGGCTGGTGTCTCAGAGGAACTGCCTGAAGGAGAACCTAACATCTGCATATTGTTTGCAACAACCTCGGTTGACCATCTCTTGTTGCCGTCTTTATCTTCCCATGAACGGGTCTGTAATCTTCCTTCAATGTAAATCTGTTTCCCTTTAGAAAGATATTCTCCACAAATCTCAGCAAGTCTGCCAAAGGCAACTATCTTGTGCCATTCGGTCTTTTCTTCTCTCTGTCCGTCTTTATTTTTCCAGTTTTCACTGGTGGCAATATTAAAATTTGCAACAGCAGAACCGCTCGGAGTATACCTTATCTCCGGGTCTGCGCCAAGCCTTCCTACGAGTATAACCTTATTTACCCCTGCCATAACACACTCCCCAAAGTTTTTTAATAAAGTTTACCACGGCTATCTGTAAAGTCAAGTGAATTTACTCAAAACATAAATCTATTTTTGGGAATTTGGTTGTGCAAAATAGATCTTTCCGTGATATATCTTGAGAGATAAACCTGTGAACAACATGATAAAAGACAACCAGCCCGAGTCCCTCGCCGTTCCCAATCTGCAACCCACAATATCTTTTATCCGTATTCTCCATACAAGACAGTGTACCATTAACGGTTTTGTTTTAACTTCCGAATTTTGAGCCATACTTTTTTTCCGCTATTTGCCTTGCCCTTTTCAGATCGACCTTTCCTGTGCCGAGCGTAGGAATTTCGTCTATTCTGTATATATCCCTTTTGTCTGGAAGCCATAAAGGGGGGATTCCTTTTTCTTTAAGCCCCGCCCATATCTCTTGAGATGTGACCGACCCATCTGTATAGAGAACCACTATGCGTTCACCTTTTTTTTCATCCTGAACAGAGGTGACAACGCAGGATTGAGAGGCGAGTATGCTGTTTACTGCTTCCTCTATCTTTATATGCGGCACCATCTCGCCGCCTATCTTACTGAAACGGGAAAGTCTGTCCACTATCTTTATAAAGCCGTCCTCGTCTATGGATGCGATATCACCCGTGATATACCAGCCGTCCTTTAAGACCTTTCTCGTTTTTTCAGGTTCATAAAGGTAGCCGAGCATAACGTTCGGTCCCTTTACAAGCAAGAGGCCGTCTTCACCATGCGGCAGTCTCTTGCCTGAGTCAGGGTCCACAACCTTTACCATGACACCCGGTATTGGGTGCCCAACCGTGCCTATCTTTCTTCCTGTCTGATGCTCGTTTCCGCTTGTATGGTCCGGTATATTTAGCGATACAACAGGGCCTGTTTCTGTGCATCCGTAGCCTTCAAACATATCTATGCCATGTTTTTCCTTATATGTCCTGATAGTTGATTCATGCAGTTTTTCTGCGCCTGCTATAGCAAGCCTTATAGAACAAAGATCACCCTTTGAAGCCCTCTTTAGATAAGCATTGTAGAATGTGGGTGTCCCTATCATGATGGTTGCCCTGTATTTTGATATCATCTCACATACCTTCCTTGCATCAAGAGGGTTGGGATGATATATGGCGCTTAAGCCCGCGATTATCGGAAACCAAAGCCCTGCAGTAAATCCGAATGAATGAAAGAAAGGAAGAACACCCATAAGTTTGTCATCTTTCGTTATCCTTAATATCTGAGAGAAACCCTCTATATTTGAAAAGATATTGTGGTGAGATAACATAACACCCTTTGGTGCGCCTGTGCTTCCGCTTGTAAAGATTACGGTCGCAAGCCCGTTCGGATTGCCGTCTCCATACTGAAAAAGAGACCTCAGAAGATGATACGGCAAAAGCCTTGCCTTGATGGCCGTAAACATCTTTTCACGCATCCCGATACCTTTCAGCATATCTTCAATATAAATATAGGCCATTCCTTTCATTTCAGATATCCCTGCCTTTTTCAAAAACTTTTTTGAGGTTATGATAGTCTTTATGTTGCACCTGCTTATCGCATGCTCCATTGCATCCTTCCCTACCGTGAAGTTGAGATTGACCGGTACCTTTCCGGCCATAAGCGCTGCGATGTTTGTGAGGGCGCCTCCGGCAGAGGTTGGAAAAAGTATGGCCATCATCTCTTCTCCCTTATGGTTCTTCTCTAAAAGACCGCTAAGTATCATACTTACCACAAGAAGACTGCCAAAGGTGAGTTCCTGTCCTGTCGAGTCTATTATAGCGATGGAACCCCACCTTCTTTTTGCTGTCCTTAGAAAATGAAGATGTAAGAGGTTATCCCTGTTTCTTCTGTATGAAAAAGCCCTGCCTGAAAGTTCCATAACCGCCTGTCTTATATCCGCCGCAGTTGATTTTGACGGCATCGGTGAACCAAAGGATACGGTTATAGGATACGGTATCCTCTCCGGTCTTTTAAAAAAGAACCTGCCGCCCTTGAAACTGAAGATGCTGCCCCAGACCCTATCCAGGTGTAAAGGGATTATCGGCACATCCATCCCCTTTACTATCCTTTCAACCCCTCTTTTAAAAGGAAGGAGATTGCCTGTTCTTGTAATTGCGCCTTCGGGAAATATGCAGACAAGGTGTCCTGAAGATAGTTCTTCCCTTGCCATGTTTATTGATTCTACTACATCCTTTCTTCCTTTGCCGGATACGGGGATAGCCTTCATAAGGCGGAAAAACCGGTTCAGTATCTTCATATCATAGTAGTCCCTATGGATCATGAACCTTACAAACCTCTGTATGCAGGCACTTATAAGCAGTCCGTCTGCAAACGATACATGGTTGGATACAAGGAGAGCAGGGCCGCTTAGCGGGATGTTATCCTCACCGACGATCCGTATCCTATAGACCGTGTGAGTAAAGAGCCATAGGATGAATCGAACAAGAAAATCCGGTATTACGGTAAGGATATATATGGTCGCCGCAATGGTGAGGATACCGAACAGGAGGATGATGCTTGCCGAACTAAGTTTGATAATATCATGTAATGACCAGAGCGCCCCTGATGCAAGGAGTATTGCCGACATATTCAGAAAATTGTTTGTTGCTATGAGCCGTCCTTTCTCCTGCCTGCCGCTTTTTTGTTGGAGATAAGCATTGAGCGGCACTATAAAGAGACCTCCGGAAAAACCGAGCATTGCCAGAGCTGTAGAAGCCTGCGGATACGAATTACCCGATCTGGAAAGAATTATAGAGAATACGGCTATACCGATGGAGCCGAGCGGCACGAGCCCCAGTTCCACATTATCTCCGGATAGCCTTCCGGCAGCGATACTGCCAAGTCCTATCCCTATTGCAAGGAAGGTAATAAGAAGACCTATCCACAGGTCGCCAAGCCCCATTGCCTCTTTCCCTAATAAGAGAACATCCATCTGAAGCAACGCTCCGAAGAACCAAAAGTATGAAATACCGATAACCGTAAGGAAAAGGGACTTATTTCCATGCAGACGTTTTATTCCTTTGGATATTTCCCCAAAAGGGTTTGCCTCAAACTTTTTTGTAGAGCCGGATGGAGGCACACGTTCTACACCAAGGCTTGTAAAAACACCTGCTGCTGCAATAATAGAGAGAATAAAACCGATAAATTGAAGATGTTCCTTCCATACGGAGTAGGTGAAACTCCCCGCTGATGTGCCAAGGAGTATGGCAAGGAAGGTCGTCATCTCAAGAAGGCCGTTTGCCCTTGAAATGTCCCGATCGGGAAGCATTTCGGGTATTATTCCGTACTTTGCGGGGCTAAAAAATGTTGACTGTAGCGCCATGAGGAAGAGAACGGAGAGCATAAATGGCATACTGCCTGATATAAGGGCAAATACGGCAAGCAGCATGGCCGCTGCCTCAAGTGATTTTGAGACTACGATGACGGTGCGCTTGCTATAGACGTCGCAGAGGTAGCCTGAGTATCCTGAAAAGATGAGAAACGGAAATATGAAGACAACTCCTACAAGAGATAAATAACCGCTGCCCCCGCCGTTTTTTGCGGATATATCCACCGCAATAAGGGAGAGGACTATCTTGTAGAGGTTGTCGTTGAATGCGCCAAGGAACTGTGTCCAGAGGTATGCCTCAAATTTAAGAGATCCAAGCAGCTTTCTGTAGCTTCCTGCATATCCTTGTCTTTCCATCGTTCATACACCACTAATTAACACAAAAATCCTTAACTTCCTGATTACGGCAAAAAGATAAGGAACACGAGATGTAAGTATTTAACAAGGCTTTTATAGTTTTACCCATAATGAGATAAAAATATGCCAGGAACTAAAACAGAAGTATTTATGAAATTAGGGAATGTAGGGTTTTAAATTGCTCTGCTATAAGTTTTTTTATTTTTCTTTGCGTCATCAAAGGTCTTTGCCTGATGAATAAATGCTTCGAGGCGTGTCCGAGAATTGGTGTTCTCGAGTCCTTCATAGACCATATTGAGATATGGGATGTTGCCGGTTTTCTCCCGCAGTTTTCGCAGTATGGCATTTACTACGGTGCCTGGCATACAGCCAAAAGGCATGGCATTTACTATGCCGCAGACACCTTTATTTACAAAATCAACCGCTTTGCCAACGCTCAATATTGCTTCTCCTTCAAAGGATGGGTGAAGGTATGACGCCCCTGCGTTTATAATATCCTTAACATCGGGTTCATGTCCGAGTGGCAGGTCGCCGTCAAAGACATTCTCAAGCCTGTGTTCATAGCGTTTCTGGAAATAGTCTTTAAGAGCGGTCTTAAACCAGTTTGTAAAATCCTTACGTTCCCATGTTCGCTTCATCGTGGTCTTATTTGTATAGTAAATCCATTCCGCAATAGGTGGAAGAAGGACTTCTGCTCCTAATCCTTCAAGTTTTTTTACCAAGTTATCATTACTGAAGGTGTTTGACCTTACATATATCTCTCCGACTAATCCAATAAGGGGCCTTTTCTGCTTTTTTTCAACCTTGATATTTTGAAAGGCCTTTTTTGCTTCTTTAATCGTGTCTTCAGGTATTTTACCGCTTTCTATTTCTTTGCATACTTTTTTTATACACTTCCAATACAGCTCTTCACTATCACCGCTGTTTATTTCATACGGTCTGGTTGCCCTGAGCCGCTTGTCAAGCAGATCTGTGGCAATAATGCCCCACCATGCAAATTTAGGAAAGTTTCCGTCAAGCATCCCAAGTTCTGAATAGAAGGCCTGATCCTGGTCAGGCGCATAAATAGGGATATCTTTATGTCCAAGTTCATCTAACAGTAATCTGTGGAAGCGGTTATATTGACCGAAGCGGCACGGGCCGTTTGCAGACGGCATAAAGAACGCCGTTTTATCCGGCTCAAACCCATCGGAACGCACTATTTTTAACATGTCCCCTGTAGTGAGTGTGCAGGGATAACACTCTTTCCCATAGGTATATTTCCTGCCGTAATTTAAACTTTCCTCATCGGACATGGGCATGACCTCCGCATCCATTCCACATGCCTTGAATGCGGCAGCAAGAGAGAATACATGATCGGTCATATAGGGTATATGTATCTTCCTTTTTAATTTACTTTTAAGGACATCCCTTTTTGGTTTTGGCAGTTCCTTGTCTTCAACGGGCTTTGCATTTTTAAGACTGTCAAAGAACGCCTCGCATCTTGTAATAATACCTGCATCGGCGCTGTGTTCGTCTATCTCAAGCTGAAGCACCGGTTTGCCTTTAAGTATTGCCTTAAAATGATGTGTTATAAAGGAATCAGGGCCGCAGCCGAAGTTGGTGATATATATGGGAAAAAGTCTTTCATCCTCTTTTATAAGCCTTGCGATGGCTATAATCCGTTGTCCCGCCTTCCAGTACATGTCTCTTACGATTGTTGTATCTATATTTTCTTC
>JALXFI010000006.1 GCA_027069035.1 bacterium | reverse complement strand
ATATAAATATATATAAAAATCAGCGCCTATAATTTCATCGGTGGAGTAAACATAATACCCGACAAAACCGAACCGCTTAACAAAATATTAAAGGAGAACAGCTCAAGGCATCTATTCAGCATATTTGTCCTTTTTTCCATTGTTTCTATTATTTTGATATTTACACTTGTAAGTTACGGTATATACAAGGTGTTTTATGCGCATAATGTAAGCGTTGCGGAAAACGAAGCGGTAAATTTAGGGCAGATGCTCTTTGAACAGGAAATAAACAGGTTTATCGTTTACGATACAAACGGGGATGCAACCCTCAAGATCGGTAAAAAACAACTGAAACAGCTTGACGAAAAAATCCATAATCACTTAAAACCGCTAAAGATATCAAAAATAAAGCTATTCTCAAAAGACACTGAAATAGTTTACAGCACGGATCAAGAGATCATAGGACGAACAGACAGTAACAATCCAAAGCTTAAAAAGGCGCTGAGCGGCCATGTTGTATCAAACCTTGAAAAAAAAGATGTTACAGATATTAAAGGAGAAAAGAGCTTTAGTTTCGATGTTGTAGAGGCATATATCCCTGTAAGGGACAAAAAAGGGCAGATTGTGGGAAGTTTTGAGGTGTACCTTGACATCACCAGGTACAGGGATGAATTAAAGGCCATTATGGCAGCGTCCATGAAACTGATCTCAGCCGTTTTGTTATTTGTATTCGGTTTCTTTTATATCCTTATGAGAAAATCGGTCAATAAATTGACACAGGCGGAAAAAAGTCTTAAGCTCCTTTCCATAACAGACGGACTTACCGGCATATACAACAGGAGATACCTGCTCTCAAGGGTTGAAGAGGAATTCGAACGGCAGAAGCGTCTTAACGAAACAAACAAGTCAGTCATGTCGGTCGGATATATGATGGTGGATATCGACCACTTTAAAGAGATAAACGACACATACGGCCATCAATGCGGAGACAGTGTTTTAAAAGAGCTTTCAAACCGTTTAAGCAACTCATTAAGACGATACGATGTGATAGGACGCTATGGCGGGGAGGAGTTTCTTATAATACTGCCCAATACAGAGCCTGACGAAATAAGAAGAATAGCGGAAAGGATATGGAAGACAGTAAGGGAAGAACCCTTTTATTTAAATAAAACACTTTCATGCGCCGTAACCGTAAGTATAGGTATCTCGTGTTTAAGTAAGAGAGATAAAGACATTAAAACGGCAATAAAAAGGGCGGACGAGGCCTTATACAAGGCAAAGGAGATGGGAAGGGACAGGATTGTGTGTATAATGGATGAAGATTACACAGGCTCTGCTGATAACAAAAGAAATGTATTACACTTAAGCGAGAAACGTGTCGATATCTAAGGTTTAAGAAAAAAATCTGCGCTGCTTTAAGCGGAACAGATTCAGAACATATTATTAAACCTTCATTTTTGCTTACAAAACAACCTTATATCAAATACAAATCACACATTTACTTGGCCTTTAATAACTCCTCGATAGCGGATTTGAAAACCTGATAGGGCTGGGCGCCCCTTATAAGTCTTCCCTTTATAACACCGTCGCTGGTTGTCCTGCCGAGAATAAAGCTGGGAGTTCCTCTCACCCCCGCCTTAACACCCGCCTCCATATCCTTCTTGATCTCATCGGCATATTTACCCCCGTCAAGACAGGCATTAAAATCCTTCATATTCAAACCAAGGCCTTTGGCATAGGACTTGAGCGCATCTATATTCATCGAGCTTTGATTTTCAAAGACCTTGTCGTGGAAGTCAAAGTATTTACCCTGTTCTCCGGAACATTGAGCAGCCTGAGCCGCCTTCCCTGCAAAGGGGTGCATGCTTAACGGGAAATCCCGAAATACATATTTAAGCCTGCCTGTATCGATAAAATCTTTTTTTATCTGAGGCAGTATCAATCTGTAAAATCTGCCGCAAAACGGGCACTGATAGTCTGAAAACTCTATAAGTGTAAGCGGGGCATCCTTACTCCCCATTACAGGGTCGTCATCTATGCTTGCCTGAGAAAACAGAGGAGCCTCAGGCTCGGCCTGCGGCTGAGCACGCGACCTCAAATAGTTTTTTATCCCATCAAGCTCTTTTTTTATCTGAGCAATCTCCTTTTTCATCTCTGATATGTCCTCATCCACCCCTGCAAAAACCGGCATTGAAACCGAAAAAAAGGCAACAAGCATCAATAAAACAAAAAACAAACGGAACATACTCTTCTTGATCATAGGTTTTCTCCTTCTATAGATTATGGCGCTTAACATAAGTTGGCTGGCAACAATGTGTTTGCCAGCTATATCTGCTGAAAGTTGTTTAACCCAAAAACCTATCTCTGTTTTTGGGTTAAACATCAGCCGCACTTAAAGGCCTCCATAGCCTCATTTGACATCTCTTCCGCCAATCCCTGATATCTTGGCGAAAAATGCAGTATTTCAAGCCTTTTAACCCCTGCCTGCCTTGCCAAAAGCCCCGCCTGCCGGGCGGTGAGATGACTCCTGCTTAATGCCCTGTCTCTGTCCCTGTGAAGAAATGTCGCTTCACAAAACAGGATATCGGAACCCTTTGCAAGTTCAACTATCTTCTCTACATTAGAGTCTTTATATACCGCATCCACTACGTATGTTATCTTCTGTCCCTCTGAAATGGCAATTATCTTTTCGCAAAGTTCTTTTATCGTAAAATTCTTACTGCCGCCGTCTTCCAGCGGCACAGTCACAAGAAGATTATCATCGGCTCCTTCCCTTATCCTGTCTTTAAAATCCTTGATCCATGGCCCTACGGAAAGGCCAAGGGTATTGAGCGCATCTTTTCTTACATTTATATGTTTTTTTTCCTTAAGACTGTATGCAAGAGACTGTGTTCTGTGGTCAAGATGCACGGCCCTTACGAAAAAAGCCGGTTCATCAATCAATAAGCCGCTGAAAGGCGCCGGCTCATCATCCACCCTCTTAAAACTCTCCTTTGCCCTGAAATGCACCCTTTCAATCCTTTCTTCAAGAACCTCGTTTACCTCTATAGAAAGAGGATAGTCCTCTATAAGATTCCATGTATATGAGTTTATCTTACCTTCAAGGTTCTTGATAAAACCCACCGGGCCGAAAAACCTGAGTGTCTTTTCCCTGCCGAGAGAAACCCTGAACAAGGTATCGAACCCTATAAAGTGGTCTATATGAGTATGAGACACAAATACATCAGACACCTTCAAGAGTCTTCTTGGCTGTAATCCGTTTAT
>JALXFI010000005.1 GCA_027069035.1 bacterium | reverse complement strand
CCGCAGCAGGACCTGTCTATAATGGATATTGCCCCCAGCATACTATCCATCTTCGGGATAAAAGCGGGTGGGATGGACGGCAAAGCCTTAAGATTTGATTAAATAGTTTTCATCCAAATCGTAAATAGAAAAATATTGACACTACTCGAACACTTTTTTAAACTCAAACTGCCAGAAGATTATTGAAGAGCTTGAAGAAATCCGAGTTTATGACAAGGCAAAATCAAAAAAATTAAAATTTGTTCCTTTTAGTGAAGTTCTAAAGGATATTAAATAAGATTGATAAAATTGAAATATCAGATCTTAATCGAAAAGTCTGCTTTAAAAAATCTAAAAGACATTCCAAATCCTTTAATAAAAATATTTAATTAATCTTAATCCTTCAGGTCCAGAGATAGTGACAATATCCTTCCATTTTTCATATTTTTTTAAAATCTTTTTTGGAAGTTTTGAAAGTTTCTTGATTAATGAATTATGTTCGTATATTTCCCACATACTAATAATATGCTATACTATGTATAGTATAGCAAGATTTTATTAGAAATTTATCTGGATAATGGATTAGCTCAGCGGCGCCTTTTTCGGCGTCCGCTGTAGCGCCTGTGTTCACTTTCTATTATTTCCATAAGGTCGGTAAAACTATAAAGAGCCGGCGTTCTCCCTTTGGCCGGTGAGATTATTTTTACAATATCATGTTGCATGAGGTTTTTAAGAACTCTTGCGGCATGTGGTTTTGACAAACCTGATGCCTTCGTAAAGTCGGGAGTTTGAAACATAATTTTTGAAAACAAAAAATCTTGAATCCGGATTGAATTCTTTGTTTTTGTAACCTGATAAATGGTATGTTTTAGTTCTTCATATAGGCTTGCCACCTGCTTTGCTCGCTTTGCATTGGTTTCAGCCTGAGTTGTTACAGCCAAAAGAAAATATTTAATCCAATTGTTCCAATCACCTTTTTCTGTGATATTTAGTAACTTTTGATAATATTCTTTTCTGTTTTTCTCAAAAAATTCGCTGACATATAACGATGGGTATTTAAGCAGAGCCTTCTCTTTCAAGAACAAAGGAATGATGATTCTTCCAACTCTGCCGTTACCGTCCAAGAACGGATGGATAATTTCAAATTGTGCGTGAATGACGGCTAACTGAACAAGCCTGTCCTTTTCCTCATAGTGGCAATATTTTTCCCAATTTGACAAGTATTTAAGTAAATTTTCCGGTGATGGTGGTACGAATGAAGCCGTTTCAATTTTAGAGCCTGGCGGACCAATCCAATTTTGAATCTTTCTGAATTCCCCTCTTGCCTTATTTTCACCTCTGATGCCTTTTAGCAAGATGACATGAATTTCCCTGATGAGATTCAGGCAGATAGGACGTTTGATTAGATCTGCCTCAGAATATCTCAATGCCTCCCTGTAATTTATTACTTCTTCGATGTCGTTATAATTTTCTTTGGTTCTTTTTGGGGCGGCATCATATTCGAGTATTTCACTGAAAGATGCTTGTGTTCCCTCAATACGAGAGGACAACACAGCCTCTTGCGTCATGAGAGGATTTAAGAATATTAAAGGATTCCGTATGGTTTCAAGAAGAGTGTTGAAATTTGCCAAGGCAGTATTTGCCTTGATGATGCTTGGCAGCAGGTCTTCCCAGGCGATATTTTGGAGTGGTAATTCCGGTGGGACAAAAGGATTTGGCATAGTCGTTTCCGTATCTTTTTGACTTATTTTAAGATACAGAATATCTTTTGTCAATCATTTATGATACGCAAATTCCTTAGCGTATCATTTGGTAAGCGAACGAGCCTGTAGAAAAAACCTTGTAGGGATGGGGTTTTCTTTACGGCACCGATTCTTCGTACATATCTGCCACATGAGGCAATGTTGTATATTTGCTTCTTATCCCTTTTTTTACATTAAAAATATCGAGATGTAATAATGTTAAAGACCATCCTGCCGCAGATAGATAAACAATCAGATATCTTTTTTTGTTTAAGATATTGAAATTATTATAAATATTTTAGTGGCATGCGTTTTGCTGTATTAAGTTTTTGTTAAGTAAGGTGGAGAGATTTAAGTGCTCTCTGGCACGGGCACATCCTCCAAAAGGTAGAGGTCAACCTCCTACCAACAAAGAAGGGATGAAGGGGTTGGATAAAGGGCTGCTTCATCCCTCTTTGTCATTTTAGAATTTTAGTACCACATAATAATACCAAGTCATTATCAAAAACGTAAAGGGGGTGAAAAGTGATTAGGGAAGGAATTTTAGTAACCATTAAATCAGTTAAATCGGTCAACCTTAAAGCTGGAGGGAGAGTATGGATATTTTTAAGAAGAAATTTGTATGTAGTAGTATCGTAATTACAGTGGTGTTAATTATGTTTAATGCAGTAAGCGTTTTTGCAGGTCAGCTTGGGGGACAGGTATTCTTTAGGGGAGGCGCAACGCATCTATCCAATGACAGGGGGCATGAACTCTTTACGGATACTGAGCCTATATCCGTTACCCCTTCAAATGATGACAATGGAGATTGGTATGTGGGCGCCGGGCTTGATATTCCACTTACAAAACTTGGTCCGGGAAGTCTTCTTGGAGAGGTTATGGTGGAATATGCCCAGTTTTCAAATAAAAGGGTGGTAAGCGCTGTAGGCACCGTTGCCACCGGATCTACATTGTATGCAGAGACTCAAATTGCCGAGTTGAATGTAGTTATTGCCCCAAAGTATCGCTTTGAACAATTCGGTCCAGTAAGACCATGGATTATCCCGATTGGCCTGGCATTTATGGTCAACAGCCCGCCCTCCAACACCACCACATATCTTGACATCGGTCTGCACCATGCAGTTGGAATCGAGTATGTGGTAACGCCTCTTGTTAGTATTGGTCTTGATATCAGATATACCAACGCATTAGGGTTTACAGGCGGTGATATACAGGGAACCTCTCTGGATGACACAGAGGTTGATTATTTGACATATGGCGCTTATGTGGGGGTGAATTTTTAATAAATGGGAAACATATTATAGATATTAAAAAAACAGATATATATAAAGAGTGATTATGATTTTATTAAAATTGATATGGGTGAATATATAATGCAAGAGTCTGCATTGGAAAGAGCGATTGTTGTTGGAAACACAACGATACGGGATTACCTGTATTTATCTAAGCCTGGGATTGTTATCCTTGCTCTTATAGCAACCCTTACAGGGATATACTTTGCTCGACAAGGGTTCCCTTCCGTTAGTCTCTTGTCGTGTGCCATTTTAGGGATGGGACTGGCTTCTGCCGGTTCGTGTATTCTGAATAACTACATAGACAGGGATATTGATTCCATAATGGGGAGAACATCATCAAGGGCATTAGCTGTTGGTAGATTCTCCCCTATACCTGCACTTATAACAGGCCTTCTTATGGTTGTGTCCTCCATAGTTATTTTTGCAGTATTTGTGAATGAGCTTGCGGCGTTGCTTACAGTTGCCTCTGTTATGATGTATGTCTTTTTATATAGCATGTTTCTAAAGCGCAGAACACATTTTGCCAATTACATAGGAGGGATTGCAGGAGCAATGCCGCCTGTTGTCGGTTATGCATCTGTAGTGGGCAGGGTAGGGATGGTGCCGATTATATTATTTATTATTGTTCTGGTATGGCAACAGACCCATGCTATGAGTCTCGCTCTCAGGTATAAGGATGATTATGCAAGAGCAGGGATACCTGTGTTACCCGTAGTGAAGGGTTGCAAGATAACAAGATTGAGTATTGTTTGTTTTTCTGTGGTTTTATTGATCTTGTCAGCCATGCCCTATCTCTATGGAATGGCAGGGTTAATCTATCTCTTATCAGCGATTTCTCTTGGCACTATGTACCTTGTTCTTGCGGTTATAGAGGTATTCTCCATTAAAAAAAATGATATGAGGCTGTTCTTTTTTTCCATACTCTATCTTACTTTCCTTTTTACAGTCATGATAATGGATGTTGTGAGGTGATGTAAGGAGAGATGTGGGGTTATTAACAGGGCTGAGATACATGATTGGGTTGCTCTCAATCTATTGCGGGCCTGGATATTGATTTAAAACCCTCAACAGAGTTTGTTGGCTTGGTAATATATGACACATAAAGCTATTTCAGATTAACTCAGCGTTATAGGAGGTGTAAAGAGATGAATAATAAGGGACAAGCCGTTCATGGAGGAGGCATTAAACATCATGAGTTAGAACTCAGTGGTTGGCCGCTTGTTGTTGGCATTGGGTCGCTTCTTGTGCCATTTGCCTTTATGGCACATTTTTCATGGCATCAGACATTTCCAGGCATATTCCTTGCTGGCGTAGCCCTTCTGGTTTTACTGATCGGGTTGTTCGGGTGGACATCTCAGATATATTCAAAGGAACTGGATGTAGGACTGAGTAAGGTAGCCATTATCATTTTTATATGCTCAGAAGCGGCTCTATTTGGGGGGCTCTTTGGTGGTTATATATACAACATGCTGCCAATGGAGATCTGGCCACCCATAACCACCCCTGAAGGTGTGCCGCCTCTTGGCCTTCCACTTTTTCTTACAGTTATCCTTCTTTCATCAAGTGCAACCATATACAAGGCAGAACAAGATCTTGAGGATGACGAGATGGGAAGTTTTATAGGATGGCTTCTCTTTACACTTATACTTGGCATCCTATTCCTCCTTGGACAGGCGAGGGAGTGGTACCACCTTATTGAGAAGGGCTTTACTGTATCTACTGATGAGTACGGGACGTTCTTTTATTTAATAACAGGCTTTCATGGTTCTCATGTCCTTGTTGGTGTAGTGCTTCAGTTATTTATACTGCTTCTGGGATTTAGCGGAAAGATAGATAAAGATAAAAGCACTATTTTAAAGGCAACAGGATATTACTGGCACTTTGTGGATATTGTGTGGCTGTTGGTGCTTTCTCTCATCTATATTGTTCCATACAGAGGTTAAGGAGGTGACAGTAATGTACGGGAGGCTATTGAGTTTATTGATTGTGACGTCTGTTACCGTAATCTCTGCTACCAGTGGTTTTGGACATACCCTCAGTAGTGATAAGACGGACTTCGACCCGTCTATATTAAAGATAAAGGAAGACGACTATCTTGGCAAAATTGCTTCTGATATAGAGATGAAGGATGAAAGTGGCAAATCCCTTAGGTTGAGTGATTATACTGATAAAACCGATACACCCGTTATACTTTCACTTGTATATTACTCATGTCCAGGTGTATGCAAGGCATTGAATGAAGGGCTGGCAGAGGCATTGAACAGCATTGGCGGAGTAACGCTTGGTAAGGACTATAACGTGATAACACTTAGTTTTGATGAAAACGATAAGCCTGAAGATGCGGTGCAATTCCATGAGAGACTCAAAAAGAGTGCGACAATGCCGAAAAATGCAAAAAATTGGATCTTTGCCACTGCCACCAAGGAGGAGATAAAGAAGTTTACAGGGGCAACGGGTTATCGTTTCTTCTACTCTGTAGAGGATAAATCATTTGTTCATCCAACGGCATATATCTTTCTGTCACCACAGAGAAAGATAACACGTTATATCTTCGGTCTATATCCAAGGGCATTTGATATTAAACTGGCGATTCTTGAATCTGCAAAGGGGAAGACGGGGAAGGTCCCTGTATTAACCTCTGCGGTGCTGGCATGCTTCAAATATGACCCCGCTCTCGGTGGGTATAAATTGAATCTACCCTTTATATTTGGAATGGTTGGACTCTCCCTTGGCATCTTTACGTCTGTAATTGTCTTTTTGTTTTATCGAAAAATGAAGAGACAAAATGGATTGTATAGGACAGTTCCGTCAAGGTAGTTATATTACAACCTTTAAGGAGGTAAGAAATGCGCAAATCATCACTGTTTTTTGCTGCTATTTTGATCATGGCAGCTTTGATGCCGGCTTCTGCTTTTGCTAAGATGACAAATCCTGTAGATGCATGGAATAGGCATTTTGACACATGGCTTGTTGTTGCTGTTGTTGTCTGGCTTGTGGTTACCGTTCCCATGTTATATTTTCTTGTAAAGTATAGGAGGAGTAGTAGAGATGAGGATGGCGTTTATATAAAGGGCAATACAGGGCTTGAGATTCTATGGACAGCGGTTCCAACAATCATCATTGCCTTGCTCGGTGTCCAGTCATGGAGGGTGTTTAACACATACAGGGAGGTTCCTCAGGATGCGTATGAGGTAAGGGTGGATGGGTTCAGATATGGTTTTGAAATGATCTACCCCGAAGGTATCAAGACAATAAACGAGTTGAGGGTGCCTGTGGGGCCTGTAAAACTGTCTCTCTCCAGCAGGGATGTTATACACGATTTTGCCCTGCCAGGATTTAGAATAAGGGAGGACATGCTTCCCGGCAGATTTACCTATCTGTGGTTTTATGCGGATAAGCCCGGTGAAATACGTCATGTATATTGTGCAGAACTCTGTGGTCCTGGTCACTCTCTGATGCAGGCAAAGCTTATTGTTATGAAAAAAGAGGATTTCAATGCATGGGTTGCATCCAAAAAAGGCGTGGAGGGTAGCGCATCACTTTCACAGGATATAAGAGGCAAAGAGCTTATAAAACAATGCACGGGTTGTCATAGCCTTACCGGTGAGAGGATTACAGGGCCGACATTTAATGGATTGTTTGGTAGAGAGACACTGCTTGCCGACGGGACGAAGATTGCTGTAGACGAGGCATACATAAAAGAATCTATCCGTAGTCCAAAGGCAAGGATAGTTGATGGTTATCCACCGACCATGCCGCCATTTAATCTCTCAGATAAAGAAGTTGATGCAATTGTTGCATACCTTAAAGAGATAAAATGAACTGCATAAGTTGTACATGAATATATTAAAGAATATAAGGAGGTAGGTGCAATGAGAGAACAACCATCCGGATTAAAAACATGGATATTTACAACGGATCATAAAAAGATAGCCGTGCTGTATCTTATTACGGCATGTGTATTCTTCTTTGTCGGGCTTTTACTTGCAACGGTAATGAGGACGGACCAGCTCTTCCCTGCCGGTTCTAAGTTTTTAAACGGCGAACTCTATAATGTAGTTTTTACAATCCATGGCGCTGCAATGGTCTTATTCTGGATGATACCTGTTCTCCTGGGTTTTTTTGGAAACCTTCTTATACCCCTGATGATAGGGGCAAGGGATGTGGCGTTTCCCAGACTCAATGCTCTGAGTTTCTGGTTTTATCTTGGTGCAGGCATTATTGCAGTTCTCGGGCTCCTTCTGCCAGGGAGGCTCGACTTTGGCTGGACCGGCTACCCCCCTCTCTCTGTTATAACAAACACCAATACAGCGCTTTATGTCTTTGCAGTCCATCTTCTTGGGGCATCGAGTATAGCAGGTTCAGTTAATCTCATTACCACTATAGTCACAATGAGGGCACCCGGGATGACATGGGGGAGGCTTAACCTCGCTGTATGGGGGATTATGGGTGCTTCTATCATACAGATTATCGGCATACCTGTCCTTGCAGCGGCTGTGACCCTACTCCTCTTTGACAAATACCTTGGCACACATTTCTATGATGCCTCTATGGGTGGTTCAGCCCTCCTGTATCAGAACCTGTTCTGGTTTTACGCTCATCCTGCCGTTTATGTTGTGGCGCTTCCTGTGTTTGGTATTGTATCAGAGATAATCTCAACCTTTTCAAGAAAGCCCATATTTGGATACATAAGTATGGTGATAGCCATAATGGTAATCACTGTGCTTGGATTTGAGGTATGGATTCACCATCTCTATGTAGCAGGCACTGCAAACTGGGCAAGGGTGCTTTTTATGTGGGGGACAATTCTGATAGGGGTGCCAACCGGGATAAAGGTCTTTAACTGGCTTGCAACACTCCATAAGGGGTCGATAGAATTCAGCACACCGATGCTCCATGCACTTGGATTTATCTCCCTTTTTACAATAGGAGGGGTTACAGGCATTGCCAATGGACTGCTTGGTATAGATATTCAGGTACATGACACTCACTGGGTGGTGGCACACTTCCATTATGTCCTTGCGTTGAGTATGAGTATGCTGGCAATAGGAGGTATATATTTCTGGTTTCCCAAGTTCACAGGACGCATGTGCAGTGAAAGACTTGGCAAGATTGCATTCTGGCTGACAATAATCGGCGCCCTTGTTGCCTTTGCCCCTCAGTTCTATTTAGGTGTTAAGGGGGTGCCGAGGAGATACTGGATCATCCCTGCAGAATATGCCGGATATATGAGGATTGGCAGTATCTTCTCTTATATTGCCATTACAGGGTTTTTGCTCTCTCTTATCAACTTTCTTTATTCGGCTATTAATGGAGAGAGGGCGCCGTCAAATCCATGGAATTCAAAATCCCTTGAATGGCAGATCCCTTCTCCCGCGCCGTTTTACAACTTTGATAAGATACCTGTAATTACAGAAGGACCGTATGAATACGGTAAGCCTCAAGGTAAAGAAAGCTGACAGATTTTATTTTTACCTATGATGCAGACCAACTTTTGCATGTCTCTCAGTGTTGAGGATGTCTGCATCTACTTTAGACATACAGAGGTGTTTTTTGTGACCGGATAAGATATCTACCCGTATCCAAGTCTACTTCCAAAAATCATACAGAAGATTTTAAACATGTATCGGAATTTGTGCACTTTCTCAGGGATGGGGTGGTACTGTTTCTTCTACGTATGGTAAACCATACTGCAGCATGAGTCCGGGGAAGCTTTTGGCAAGCCATAAATGGCTGAGATAAGGTAGAACATTATGATGACCTACTTTGACCAGTATAATATTGTCTGATTTATTAAAAGAAAGGAGGAATTAATATGGCTTATGTATTTGAATGGACGGATGACCTATCCGTAGGGGTTGAGATTATTGACAATCAACATAAGGAGTTGTTTAGGAGGGTTGACAGTCTCATCTATGCCATGAATAATGGCAAAGGTGAAGATGATATTAAGGAGATAATAAAGTTTTTAGAGGAGTATGTGGTGGAACACTTTGGAACGGAAGAAAGTTATATGATTAAGCATAATTATCCCGGCTACCAATTGCAAAAGGAGCAGCATGAGGCATTCAAAAAGGACTTTGCTGAATTAAAAAGGCACTATGAAATCAATGGTGTAACGCTGACTATAATCATTAAGATACAGCAGCGTGTATGCGATTGGTTACTCAACCATATTGGACAGGTGGATAAGGAGTTTGGTGAATTCTTAATAGAAAAACTGAAATAATATGACTTAATAACTGAGGAGGTTAATAGGATGATAATCCCAGAATATCCGGTTGAGAGGATTGTACAGATACTTTCAGATGCTTCACTTTCAGACAATTCTGATACAGATGTATGTCATAAACATGGCATACCGTTGAGTACACTGAAGAAATGGAAAGCAACATACGGAGGATTATCTTCTGAGGATGTGCAGAAACTGAACGATATTATAGAAGCA
>JALXFI010000004.1 GCA_027069035.1 bacterium | reverse complement strand
CTTATAGATGTAATAGAAGATGATAAGATTCCAAGCCCTATAGATTCTATTGAAGATACAAAAAGAAAAGAAAGAATAGAAGAATGGCTGCAAAGGCTTAATGATGTGGAAAGAAAGATTGTGATATTACGGTTCGGACTCCATGGAGAAACCCCTCAGACTCTTGATGCCATAGGCAGGGTGTTTGGTGTTACAAGAGAGAGGATAAGACAGATAGAGGTTAAGGCGTTGGGGAAATTAAAATCTATAATTGTAAATAAAGAAAAGATTCCAAGTGGGGATATTCTTGTTTGAATATATCGATAATATTTTTTGAATCACTAATAAAGGAGGTTTACCATTGGTTGATAAGCTCAAAAAAATAATTCGTGACATCCATGATTTTCCAAAAAAAGGTATAATATTTAAAGATATAACGACTTTATTGAGAGATCCGTTATCCTATCAAAAAACCGTCGATCTTCTGGCTCACAGGTATATAAGCAAGAAAATTGACCTTGTAGTAGGCATAGAGGCAAGGGGGTTTATCGTAGGCGCCGCCCTTGCGTATAAGTTGGGTGCAGGTGTTGTGCTTGTAAGAAAGGCTGGAAAACTTCCTTATAAGACTCATAAAGAAACCTATGATCTTGAATACGGTTCAGATACACTGGAGATACATTCGGATGCCATAGAGAAGGGGCAGAACGTTTTGATTGCCGATGACCTTCTTGCAACAGGCGGGACGGTCTCTGCCGTAATTAAACTTATAGAAAAAATGGGCGGCAATATTATCGAATGTGCTTTTCTGTCTGAATTAGAGTTCCTTAACGGAAAAGAGAAATTAAGTCCTTATTCTGTATTTTCATTGGTCAAATTTTAACGGTAATGGCTATAAAAAAAACATTTTTATTAATTTTTACGGCGTTTTTTATCTCAGCGTGTTCTTCCTCGTCCTTTATTAAAGTAGGAAACCTTAAATACAAGCCCAAGCCTGACAATTACGAGATGCCTGTTCTTACCGGAAAATTTATCAAAGAAAATCATTATAAGATTATAGGACGGGTCTTTGCCACTAAGGAGATATTTTTCACAGAAGAGGAGACGGTCGTAAAAGTATTGGAGATGCTTAAAAAGAGGGCAAAAAAAGAAGGGGCGGACGCTATAATTGATGCTCAATTCTCAAAACAGTTCAACAGAGAGATACAATCTTTTGTTATTAAAGGAGTAGCCGACGCAATAGTCTTTAAAATGCCTAAGAAAAATCCAGGAGAAAAACTGCCGCCTAAAAACGGGCCTGCAAAACACCTCGAACTGTAATTCCAAATCACGTTATTGCGGGGTTTGGGTGTGATGGATGATTGATATACATTCTCATATACTGCCTAAAATGGATGACGGTCCTGAACTGTGGGAGGAAACCATAAAACTTTGCCGGATGGCAAGTAAAGATGGAACTAAAGCAATAGTTGCAACACCTCATATCATGGATGGCCTATATAACAATACAAGGTCAGAAATAATTGAGGGTGTAAAGGAGTTAAGAAAAAGGCTTGAAGGCGTTGTTGATCTGAAGGTCTTTCATGGAGCTGATATACACGCCGTTCCCGATCTGGTGGAGCGGATCAAAAAAGGTGAAGCTCCAAGCATAAATGATTCCGGTTATCTGCTTTTGGAACTGCCGAGTCATATACTTCCCATGGAAATTTACAACCTGATTTTTGAGCTTAAGCTTAATAAGCTTACCCCCATCATTACCCATGTTGAAAGAAGCGGCTGGATACATGACGGTCTGGGAGCAATCTTTAAATTCATTGAGCTTGGGGCGCTGATACAGATAACGGCCATGAGTATTACAGGTGGTTTTGGAAGGTCTGTCAGGTCCATATCAAAGAGACTTTTAAAAAAGGGTCTTGTGCATATTGTTGCATCTGATTGTCATTCCTTAAGATTCAGGCCTCCTGGCATGAGTGAGGCAAGAGAAACCATTTCTTTTCTCCTTGGTAAAGACTTTGCGCATAAATTGGTAAGGGAAAACCCTTTGTGCGTAGTTGAAGGTAGAAAGATAGAGAGCTTTTCATAAAAAAACATGCTTTTGGTTATTTATTGCCTTGACATCTTGCATTTTTTTGATATTTTGTATTTAATAACAATGTTATTGTTGTCGAATATATAATATATAATGTGAATTATTAGTGAGGAGGTATAGGATGAAAAAGCTATACGGAATACTTACTGCTATTGTTACCGAACTTCTTGTTTTTTCATTGATTTTATGGCCTGTTATTTATTCGTCTCCGCTTAAGGCTCAGAGCACAACAAGGGTTTACTATGGTGAGGTTGTTGCGGATGGCAATGCATCGGTTGAGTTTCAGGGCAATCGGAGAACAAAGATAGGTCGTTATCCAATGCCTCTATTTGATAAGAGCGCCATAACAACAGTTGACGGCAGCGCTGTTATCAGTTTTGCATCGGATGGAATTGTCGAGGTGCATAAAAACTCTGTTATAGAGCTTTATAAAAAAAGTGAAATAAACTATCTTAATGTAAAGAAAGGTAGTGCAAGTTTTTCTATCCCTTCCAAAAGCAATCTTACTGTAATACTGCCTTATGCCGGCGTAGTTGTAAATGAGCCGCCCAAGATATCGAGCGCCGGAGATTTTCTACCTCCAGAAGGTATAGAAAAGGCAGGTGTTGCCGGTATAGATAAAGACGGCAATATTATAATCGCAAGTTTTAAGGGCAGATTTAAGGTTAATACGGCAGATGGGGGAATAAGTGAATTAAAGGGCGGTGAGACTATGAAGCTGTCTCAAGCCGACACCGGATTAGGCAGTGATTTTCTTAAAGAACTGACTTCATCCCAATTGAATGCGCTTTCTGCCCAAAAGGATATAAAGGTCATTATAGGTCTTCCCGTAAGGCCTCAACTTGCACGGGGAGAGGTTGCATTGGAAATACCGGAAGAACTTGGCGGGGGATTTATAGTAGGGACGCCTGATGCAATAGCCTCTGCGATGAAGACGGTTGGTTTAACCGTTACCCCTTCCGCTTCATCTATAAAGAGCGCTGCCGTTGTAAAAGGCACAACTTATGGAGCTGCCGGCAGTAAAACCTTACTTGTAGGTCTTGGTATCCTCGGAGCCGGCGGTGCTATAGCCGCCGCTGCAGGTGGAGGTGGCGGTGGAGGTGGAGGAACGGCCAGCCCTTCACAGTAGAATTAAAGGCTTTTTCAGTTTCAACTTAAACCCAAAAACAGAGATAGGTTTTTGGGTAAATTGGCAAGACGCTTTAAATGC
>JALXFI010000003.1 GCA_027069035.1 bacterium | reverse complement strand
CGTCAATAAATTATGATGCGGGGGTTAAGTATGCTATAAATGGAAAGTTTCAAGAGGCCGAAAAAGAATTTAAAGAAGTGCTTGACGTATTTCAAGATTATACCCCTGCAAAGGTGAGTCTTGTTGTTATCGAAGATGTAATAGCCCATAAGATAAAGAGTGAAGTGGCGGTTCACTTCTTTCAGGGTGTGGCATACGCCAATCAGAATAAACTTGATGATGCCCTTTCAGAGTTTAATAGAGTTATAAAGATTGATCCGTCTTACGCCTTTGCCTACTATAATCGCGGGATATTTTATCACTTTAAGGAAGACTATAGACATGCTCTTTTGGATTATACAAAGGCGATAAGCCTGGATGATAAGATGACCGAGGCATATATAAACAGGGGAAGAATCTATTTTAAAATAGAAAAAGATGTTAATAGGGCGTGTGACGATTGGGAAACAGCATGCAGTTTAGGCCAATGTGGACATCTAAGGGCGGCTCACAAAGAAAACTACTGTAAAGACAAAACCATTGTCCCATAATCCATGCCAAAGGGCTCCTGATATAGTAAAACTTTTTTATCCCCTCTTTAATCTTATTACCTCCACTTTAACTTTTGCGGTTCCTTTATCATAAAAGCCGAGTCTTTTTGCTGCCCCCATACTAAGATCAATAATCCTGCGTCCTGAGTTTGGGTTGTTTCTGCTTGGGAAAGGGCCTCTGTCGTTTACACGCACAATAATAGAGCGATGATTCTCTAAATTTGTTACCTTGACATTGGTTGGGAGAGGCAGATATTTGTGAGCCGCCGTGAGTCCTCTTGGATTAAATGCCTCGCCGTTGGCTGTCATAAAACCGCCTTTTTGTTTCAGGGTTTCATTCCCATACCACGATGCAATACCTACTTCTTTATAGTTTTGAGCCTCTTTTACAGACATGGGGTAGTATCTTTTGCCTTTTACGGTATATGGGGATGCCTTTACACGCCCTAAACGGATGGCCTCTTTTACAGGCAGGCTGTCTATAGTTTCAATGTCGTTGTTTATAAGCGGCCAGTCAAGAGGAGCCCGCATCACATTGAAGCTGAATTTACCGATCTTATAGGCTATCTTTGTTGTGCCTGCAGTAAGTTCATACGTCCCCTTTAATACCCATATGCTTGTCTTTACCCCTCCCTTTACAACGGTATAAGGCAGTTTTATGATGCTGCAACCCGCAAAGGCAAGAAAGACCAAGGATAAAAATATAAAGCTGAAGACATAGACCTTCTTCATCTTTATTTTTTCAAAAAAGTCAATAATTCCTCGACATTGCTCTTGCTCCCAAGAAAGACAGGAGCCCTCTGGTGAATGGATTCAGGCTTTATGCTTAAGGTGTCTTTACTCCCTGTTGTTGCCTTTCCACCCGCCTGTTCTATAAGAAACGACATGGGAGCAACCTCATAAAGGAGCCTTAGCTTGCCGTTTTTGTTTTTCAGGTCTGCCGGATAGCAAAAGATGCCTCCTTTTATGAGTGTCCTGTGGATGTCGGCGACCATTGAACCTATGTACCTTGCAGAGCTGTTTTTTTCTTTGAGAGAGTCCACATAGGATTTAAGTTTTTTATCCCATTTTGAATAGTTTGCCTCATTTATCGAATATATCTTGCCCCTTTCAGGGAGTTCCATACGGGGATGAGAGAGCAGAAACAGTCCCACCGAAGGGTCAAGAGTAAAGCCGTTTACACCGTTGCCTGTGGAATAAACGAGCATGGTCGATGAGCCGTATACTATGTAGCCTGCCGCCACCTGTTTTCTGCCTTCCTGGAGAATATCTTGAATATTACCTTTTACCTTTTTATGTATCGAAAATATGGTTCCTATACTTACGTTGACATTTATGTTTGATGAACCGTCAAGGGGATCAAAGGCTATGGTGTACTTCCCGTTCTTTCCTTTTTCAGGGAATACAGGTTCGTCGAGTTCTTCTGAAGCAAGGGCAAAAAATTGCCCGCTGTCCGAGAGGTGCTGTATCAGTATGTTATTTGATAGCACATCTAATTTCTGTACTTCTTCTCCCTGAATGTTAATGTTTTTTGTGCTTCCAAGGATATCTGCCAGCCCGGCCATTCTTACATGGGAAGAAATGATCCTTGCCGCGCTTGTAAGGGCGGTAAGAGCTAAAGACAAAGAGCCTGTAGCCTTTGGATGAGACCTTTCCTCCTCAAGGATAAACCTGTTTAAATCCATTCCTATCTGTGCCATATTGTCCCCCTCCTTTATGGTATTTAAATCGGTACAAGATTAACAAAAAACGGCAAAAATGTCATTAAGTAAATTACTGACAAATTTGCATCTTCTTGTTTGTGAAGACCGTTATGAGTGGTAATATTGTCATCTCTAACACTAACAAAAAATCATCATTTCTGCTATTTTTTATGTTTTTTATTGACAATAACACTTAATATATGCTATATAATTTTCACACTTCTTTTTTAAATATAGTCACTAAAAGAGCTAAATCTTCTTAGTTCTTACCAAAACAAACAGGCTCTTCTTACATAATAGCTTCATTACATAAAAAATATTAACCGGATAAAACCACCCCTTTTGTAAAGAGGGACGGAAAGCAAACGGGTTCTAAGCTTGTCAAAGAATGGCCGGGTTGCCAAAGGTTTAAAACCCTTTTAACAAGCTCGGCTTTTTTATTTTGTAATCAGTGTTTTTTTTGAATTAAACGTTTAATTTGCTTTGCAAAAGAAAAAGAAATTAGAAGATTTTGGATCAGTATAGAGTAGTATTGACGGACTCACCTTTTGTGATGAAAGGCGAGATAAGTAAAAAAACGATTTTGCATTATCTATGTTATTGACAAAAAACGTATGTCTCTAATTGATACTATACAGCAGTGACATCCAACAATGGTTATAAAGAATTTTTGTCGATGATATTTAAGAACTTCGAAACAGAGAGAATGGATATGTCAAATTGTGACAAAAAGTTTTTAACCTCTATATCAGCTTTTAAATCATCATCCCTTGTAACAAGACATGCAGCTTTACCCTTTATAGCAGTTTCAATAATAAAGTCATCATCTTTATCCCGGCAAACACTTACATCTCCTACAATTAAAACATGTTCTGCACGTTCTTCAATTAATAGCAAGAGTTCATGTATATCAATCTCTGCAAGGCCATATTTTTTCTTTAACCTCGGACGACTAAGTACATCAGCTATCTCTTCAAGGATAGGTTCAGAGATTACTATCTCAAAAAGTCCTTTTTCAAAGGCTTTTCTAAGTTTTGCAGGATATCCA
>JALXFI010000002.1 GCA_027069035.1 bacterium | reverse complement strand
AAGAGGAAGATTGTGACAGAGCGAAACAAGAGCGATAATGAAACAAAGGATATCTTGAGAGACAAAACGTATTTTGGCAACAAGGTCGTTCCTGTGAATGAAAAGAAGAAACTTGTAGAAAATGTGTTTTCTTCTGTTGCCTCTAAATACGATATTATGAACGATCTTATGAGTTTCGGTATCCACAGATTCTGGAAGAGCTATGTAGCGGCAAAATCAGGCATGAAACCGGGTGATATGGCGCTTGATGTCTGTGGTGGTACGGCGGATATAGCGATCAAACTTCTGCAGAAGGCTGGTGGCAAAGGGAAGGTTGTGGTCTATGATATAAACAGGGAGATGCTCCATGTTGGAAGGGATAAATGTATAGACAAGGGGATCTTAAAAAATATAATCTTTATGCAGGGCAATGCCGAGGATATTGCGTTTGAAGACAATACCTTTAAAGTGGCAACGGTCGGGTTCGGCATAAGGAATGTTACCTATCTTGAAAAGGCGTTGGGCGAGATGAAACGGGTGGTAAAGCCGGGCGGCAAGGTTATCTGCCTTGAGTTTTCTCACCCTACATCAAGGATGTTTAACATGCTCTATGATCTCTACTCATTCAGGATAATTCCCCAAATAGGTGCGCTTGTTACAGGCAACAGAGATGCCTATACATATCTGCCTGAATCGATAAGAAAATTCCCCAATCAGGAAAAGTTAAAAAGCATAATGGAGTCAATAGGACTTTACAGGGTTAAATATTATAATCTCTTTAATGGGATAGCAACCATTCATATAGGTTATAAAGTGTAGGGTTAAGGGGTGTGGGTGAAAACTGAGGGTGTTTTGACGAGTGAAATGTTGTGGAAGGTCATTGCCGTGCCCGGCAGACTTGTGCCATCGTGGATAAGCGCTATTGGCGCGGGGGTCTTGATGTCTCGAATAACGGACAAGAACCCGGAGCTTTACGAGAGATTAAAGGAGCTGAAGGGCAGGGTTATTTGTTTTGATGCAACTGATATATCCAAGAAATTTTTTATGGTTATTAAAGAGGAAGACATACTTGTTCTGCCTAATTTTGGAGGCAAGGTTGATGTTGTTATGAAAGGAAAGATTAATATGCTTTTTTCACTTCTTCTTGGTATTGAAGACCCTGATACAGTCTTTTTTTCACGCAGGCTGGAGATAAACGGAGACACCGCTGTAGCTATCCACTTTAAAAATATACTGAATAGTTTTTAACCTCCTTAATTATTTAAACACAATTTCCTTAATATTTTTTACGGTTATGCGGTATGTGCCAAAAGGGGTAGCGCCGTACAGCGTGGTGTTTTCATCAAAACTCAATCCTACGCCATTACCTTCACGCAACGATACCTTGGCGTTCATATACCCGCTTTGAGCGCTGTTTAGAAACTCCACCTTTTTTACCTTTTCAAACGGTATCGTAACCGTTGCTCGACCTCTCTTGCCTATAAAATAGAGTCTTCCGTCCCATGTAATATTCTTAATATTGGTAGATACATCCTGATCGTCGATTACCGTAGCGCTGAAACTTATCTTGGGTTTGGGTATGTCCTGCAGTGGGTTTGCGCTTAGACCTGTGTTGGCAAACCACACAAAGATAAGCAATATAAAGGCATAATTTTTTTTAATCTTTAAATCCATAAATGTCATAACTGCCAAAAAAATTATCAAGTTTACTGAGTATAATTTAGCATAAAAGAGTAAAAATTCAAGTTTTATATGCCTGAGCGCCAATGGGAGAATAAATAAGCCAACATATATTGACTTTTAAGCGCCTTTTAAATATACTGATTTAAAAAGGTAGTGTAAAAACGTTTTGAATATCTCTTATGACGTCAGATTTAAAAAGTCTAAACCGTACTGAAGCAATACTTTCGGCCAAAGAGATTATTTCAACGCACAGGGCGATAGTCGTTTTAACCGGGGCAGGTATATCGGCAGAAAGCGGTGTGCCTACATTCAGGGGCAAGGACGGCTACTGGAAGAATTATAAAGCCGAAGAGCTTGCCACCCCCGCCGCCTTTGAGTCCGATCCTCAGCTTGTGTGGGAATGGTATGATATTAGGAGGCGGAAGCTCTTAAATGTAAAACCCAATCCTGCTCATTATGCTATTGCTGAATTGGAAAAAAAGAGCGATGATTTTACACTTATCACTCAGAATGTCGATGGTCTTCATCTGATTGCGGGCAGTAAAACCGCACTTGAAATACACGGTAATATCTGGCGGGTAAGATGCACTTACTGCGGGATAAAAGAAGAGAACACACAAACCCATTTTGAGGGTTTGCCGCGCTGCACCTCCTGTGGCGGGCTTTTGCGTCCTGATATAGTATGGTTTGGCGAGGCGCTGCCTGAAGAGGTTCTTACAGAGGTTTACAACTCTCTTAACAGGTGTGATGTTCTTATAATTGTAGGCACATCCGGTATAGTTCAACCTGCCGCCTCTTTTGCCTATACTGCAAAAAATAACGGTTCAAAGGTCATCGAGGTCAATATAGAAGAGACATATCTTTCTGATATCTCTGATGTTAAAGTACTTGGTAAGGCCGGCGAGGTTTTGCCTAAGATTGTAGGGGGGATGGATTAATTGAAAATATTTAACAGATCACTCAGTATAGAAACTTCTGAAAAACTTCAGGAAGTAAATATAAGGGGGTTGATTGAATCTGTTCTTTATGAAAGCAGGATAAAAGAGGGTTTTATAAATGTTTTTACAGGCCACACCACAGCAGGTCTTCATCTGAGCAACAGTGATTCTGCGCTTGCAATGGATTTCCATGATTTTCTTAATGAACTTATACCAAATAAATCCTCCTACCGTCATTCAAAGGGTGATTTCGGCAAAAATGCTGACGCACACTTTAAGTCAATCGTAACCGGCAACGCTCTATGTCTTCCCGTATCCGAAGGCAAGTTGGTATTTGGAAAGTGGCAGACACTTTATTTTTCCGAATTCGACGGGCCGAGGAACAGGAAGGTATTTGTTAAAGTTATTGGTATTGAATGAGAATAATTGGCGGCAGAAACAAGGGTAGGAAGCTTGTTTCATTTAAAGGCGGGGCCATACGCCCAAGTTCAGACAAGGTAAGAGAGGCTTTATTTGATACACTTTTTTCCAAAGGATTTACCCTAAATAAAGACACTGTAGTGCTTGACCTTTTTGCGGGAAGCGGGGCGCTTGGCCTTGAGGCCTTAAGCAGGGGGGCAGGCAGCGTAATCTTTGTAGACAGGGATAAAGTGGCTGTAAGGGTTGTAGAAAAGAATCTTTCTCT
>JALXFI010000001.1 GCA_027069035.1 bacterium | reverse complement strand
TTCTTATACTTGCCCTGCACCTTTACAGAGGAACGAATCGTTTCTTTATACGGAACCTTTGGTGTCTGAAGCTCCACATCAACACCATACTTTCTCTTAAGTTTTTCAACCGTGACTTCAAGATGGACCTGCCCCACGCCGGAAAGCAGAAACTCATTGGTCTGTGTATCTCTTGAAAACTGGAGTACGGGGTCTTCATCAAGTATCCTGGCAAGCGCAGTATGCACCTTGTCCTCGTCGGTCTTTGTCCTGGGTTTTATAGCAAAAGACAAAGCCTGAGGTACAATAGGATACGGTTCAAACTCAATCGGATTTGCTTCATCACACAGTGTGTCTCCGGTGGACGTCTCCTTTAACTTTGCAACGGCCACAACATCGCCGGCAGAGGCGGATTTGACCGGCCTTTGTTTTTTGCCTTCCATGACAAAGATCTGTCCAATCCTCTCCTTAAATTCTTTCCCGGGATTATACGCGCCGGAATCAGAATTAATGGATCCTGAATAAACCCTGAATATAGTTAGTTTGCCGGTATATGGGTCTGATATGGTCTTAAAGACAAGCGCAGAAAAGGGTTCATCAAGTGAGGGCTTCCTCTCTATCTCTTCTCCTGTCTTTGGGTCTTTGCCTTTGACTATCCCTTTGTCAAGAGGTGAAGAAAGATAAAGATTTACGGCGTCCATAAGCTGCTGGACTCCTATGTTTTTTATTGCAGAACCGCACAGGACAGGAACAAATTTGTTGGTTATAACCACCTCTCTAAGCCCCTTATAAATTTCTTCTTTGGATATTTCACCGCCTTCAAGATACTTTTCAAGCAGGATATCATCCGTCTCGGCAACCGCTTCAACAAGTTTGACCCTCAAGCCTTCGGCCTCCTGCATAAGCTCTTCTGGAACATCAACCGCATCAAACTTTCCGCTCCCATCGTCACCAAACATATAAGCCTTCATGGTAATAAGGTCTATCACCCCTTTAAAACCATCTTCAGCCCCAATAGGAAGTTGAATGGCCACCCCCTTTACCTTAAGGGTCTTCTCCATATCATCCACAGCCCGTAGAAAATTTGCTCGTTCCCTGTCCATTTTATTAACAAATGCAATCCGCGGGACCTCATACTCGTCGGCATAAGCCCAAATCTTTTCTGTCTGGACCTTCACGCCGGAGACAGCGCTAAGTATTACGACAGCGCTTCCGGAGACCCTGATAGCATTCCTCGTATCCGTAAGAAAATTGGCAAAACCAGGGGTATCTATGATATTTACAGTGTGTTTTCCCCACTCATAGTTGTGGGGCACGGCATCGATAGTTATCTTCCGTTTTATCTCCTCCGGCTCAAAGTCAAAGACAGACGTCCCATCCTCAACCTTCCCCAATCTGTCTGTGGCTCCGGCATCAAAAAGCATCGCCTCCGCAAGGGATGTCTTTCCTGCATCGCTGTGGGCAACAATAGCAATATTCCTTATCTTTTCCAAATCTTTTGCCATATTTTAAGACCTCCTCATACTAAGATTTATTTTTGATTCCTTAAATATATATGTCTCAAACCATTCAATGTAAGGGCGGGCTCAACCTCCTCTATTACCGAAGAAGCGCCCATCATAAGGCGGGCAAGGCCGCCTGTCGCAATAATCTTTGGACTCCCCCCAACCTCTTTTTTTATCTTTTCCACAATACCGTCCACAAGTGCTCCGTAACCATAAAATATACCCGACTGTATACTGGAAACCGTATCCCTGCCAATAACCCCTTCAGGTCTTATAATCTCAACGTTTGGAAGCATCGATGCATTTTTGCAGAGTGCGTTTAGTGAAACTGATATCCCGGGTGATATTACCCCACCGGCATACTCCCCTTTTGCGGTTATGTAGTCAAATGTAGTGGCGGTTCCAAAATCAACTATAATGAGCGCCTGACGATATTTTTCAAAACCCGCAACCGCATTGACAAGTCTGTCTGCGCCCACCTCTTCCGGGCGGTTATAGAGTATAGCTATTCCAATGTCTACATCCAAAGAAACGATAAGGGGCTCTATATAAAAATATCTCAATACTACATCTATAAAGGTGTCAAGAAGAGAGGGAACGACACAGGAAATAATTGCGCCGGAAAGCCCCTGAATATTTAAATTGTGATAATGGAAAAGATTAAGCAGGATTATACCATATTCGTCGCTTTCTCTAAACTCTTTTGTTCCGATCCTGAAACTTTTGATAAGCTTTTCATTGTCAAAGAGTCCAAAGACCGTATTTGTATTGCCTATATCTATTGCAAGCAGCATATGGTTTACCCGATTAAGGATTTGACATCACCTGAGACAATCCTTACAATCTTTCCGTCGCTTTTCTTGATGAGCAAAGCCCCGTCACCGTCTATACCTTCAACCATACCCTTTATGTTATTAGAAAGCCGGTCAACCTCAACATATCTTCCCTTTAAACAGGAGTGAGCCTCCCATCTTTCAGAAAGCGCTTTAAAACCGTCTTTTACATAACTGTTATAATGGTCTTCAAACTTCCCTAAAAACACCTTTATAACCTTTGCCCTGTCAATGATACCGCCTGTCTCTTCCTTAAGGGATGTGGCGGCATAGCGCAGTTCCTCAGGAAACATATCACCGGTCATATTAACATTTATACCCGCACCAACTATAATAAAATTTATCCTGTCCATCTCAGAATTCATCTCAGTAAGGATACCAGAGACCTTCCTCCCGTTTAAAAGGACGTCATTTGGCCATTTTATCTTTGGAACAATCCCGGGGGAAATCTCTTTTATCGTCTCGACAACGGAAAGCGCCGAGACAAGGGTTATCCGAGGGGCCTCCAAGGGTGTCAAAGGCGGCCTTAAAACAATCGATATATATATATTCACTCCGGACGGAGATATCCACTTCCTTCCGAGGCGCCCTCTTCCGCCTGACTGGCAATCCGCCACAACGGCCGTGCCTTCGGGGCAGCCGTCTATGGCCATCTTATAGGCCGTATCATTTGTTGAAGTAAGGTTAGGGTAGAAAAATATGCGGCCTTCCGAAAATGAAGACTCTGCAACCGCATTGAGACTCAGGCCGTCAAACGGCATATAATCCTCTGAAAGCCTGTAGCCCTGAGAGGCCTTTGATTCTATGGAGTATCCGTGCATAGTCTTGAGACGTTTGATCCTCTTCCATACTGCCGCTCTTGATATGCCAAGATGCCCCGCCAGTTCCTCTCCGGAAAGATAGCATCCCCTTTTTTTTTGCAGGATCCTTATAATATTTTTATCAAGCTCCATGCCGTCGCCAATCAAAAAT